>JADGPN010000134.1 GCA_017882465.1 Solirubrobacteraceae bacterium | reverse complement strand
TCGAAGCTGCACGCGCGCCGCTCGAGACCTGCGCAAGCCCGCCGACCACGAGCCCGACGCAAACGGCGCCGCAACGCTCGCGACACCAAAGACGCCCGAGCCTGACTTGGCTGCGAGCCTGCCCACGCGGGTTCGAGCGTAGACCGAATGCCACCCCATGAAGCACGATCGCGAGTAGCACCAGCGTCAGCGGCGCCAGCAGCGCAGTACCCACGGCGGCGAAGGCCGCCGGGAAGGCGGAGAACAGAACCGTGATCGAGAAGATCAGCCAGACGTGGTTTGCCTCCCAAACCGGTCCGATCGCTCGGGCGATGCCCGCGCGGTTGGCAGCACCGGAGCCAGACAGGAGGTCCAGGATGCCGGCGCCGAAGTCAGGCCCGGCGAACACGGCATAAGCAGTCAGCGAGAGACCGAGAACGATCGCCATCACGTCGGGCAGGCTCATCTCACGCGACCTTCAGCGTCGGTGCGGGCAGGCCGTCCGCCCGCCCGGATGTCAGCCGCCGCACGCTCCAGATCGTCAGCCCAGCGAGGCCGAGGTAGAGCATCGTGAAGGCCGTGAAAGTGGCACCCAACCCAGGAGCCGTGGTGATCGCGCTCGAGGTCCGAAGACGCCATAGACGATCCAGGGTTGCCGCCCGAGCTCGCTGACCAGCCACCCGAGCTCGTTCGCCAGGAACGCAAGTGGCCCCGCCGCCGCGAGCGCCAGCAACGTGAAGCGGTCCTCCGGGCCGTTGCGACGGCGGCGCAGCCAGTACCACAGGCTGAGCGCCACCAGTCCCGTGCCGATCCCGACCATCCCGATGAATGCCAGGCGCACGGGTCCGGCCAGCGGCGGGCGATCGGCCTTCGGGAACGAATCGAGGCCGCGGACGGTTGCGCTCGGTTGATCGAACGCCAGCAGGCTGAGCAGGTTCGGGACCTTGACGTTCACAATCCCAGCCGGGTGGCCCGGAACCGGGATCCCGCCGACGTTCAGCCCCGCGCCGCGCTCGGTGTGCGTCACTCCTTCGATCGCGGCCAGCTTCGCGGGCTGGTTGTGAGCGACAGTGCGGCCCAGCAGGTCACCGACTCCGATCTGCAGCGGGGCTAGAACGGCCGCCGTCGAGAACGCGACGGCGATCGCCTTGCGGTGGTAGGCGTCCCGGCGCCCGCGGAGCATGCCGACCGCGTACACGGCCGCGACCCCAAACGCCGTCGCGAGGTAGGCGCCCGGCACCATGTGCGAGGTCTCGGTCGCCCAGGCCGGGTTGAACATCGCCGCCAGCGGGTCCACACGTGTGACGCGCCCGTGCGAGAGCTGGAATCCGCGCGAGACGTTCATCCACGCATTTGCCGTGACGATGAAGAACGCGGCGCCTTCGAGCGAGAACGGCAGCCCGATGATCCCGCCCGCGTACGCCATGAACCGCGGCCACACGAGGCCAAGCTCGAAGCTGATGATCGTGCCCGACGCCGCGCCCACTGCGAACAGGACGGCGAACACCTTCGACCAGCGACGCGACAGCGCGCGCCAGACAGGGTCGCCCGTGCGCAGGTGCATCCCTTCTGCGACGAGCATCATTAGCGGCAGCCGACCCCGAGCACGGCGAAGAACAGGTGAAAGCTCAACGACGTGCCCATCCGGGCGCGACCAGCCGTGAGATGGCTGATCGCGCCCAGCGGAAATGATGTCATCGCGGCCATCAGGTTCCCCCTGTGTCGGCTCGCCGGCCGTTATCGCCTGGCCGCATCTGAGCGCTCGATCAACAGCGCGGGCATGAGCACGAACGTGGCGATCCGGCGTCCGAGCCGCGCTCCGGCCGCGTGGTCGAAGCGGAAGTGATCGCCGGCACAGATGCGGCTCAGTCCGGCTTCCCGCGCTGCAGCGCTGAAGCTACGGAAGTGCCGCAGCACTTGGTTCCCTCGGTTCAGCACCAATTGGGTCACGTCCGGCCAGTGGGAGCCGATGCGCGGTGCTCGGTGCGCCCGCGTTGGCGGTCGACGCAAGCGCGAGCGTGCTCGTCAGCGCGAGGGCCGGAACGAAGCTGGAGATGCGTCTCATTTCGCGGTTCTCCAATCGATGGGAGGAGTCGATGCGCTGGTGCTCCGCCAACTGCAGAAGCGCACCGGTCATCTCCTACGCCACGTAGCAGATGGTCTCCCGGGATTGTCTACACCCGTGTGTCGTCGGTCGCGCCGGAGCATCTGCGACGGCTCCACCCCGGGCTCGGCGACGGGCCTAGTACCACGCTGTATGGGCATTCGGCCCCAATGGCTCAGCGCGCTGCGGTCGCACGCTCGCGGGGGCGTCAGTCCTTGCGTGCGAGGCGCTGGAGAGCGCGCCGCCGTGCTGGATCGAGTCCGGCCATCTGCTCGGCGAAGTTGCTCAGGGCGACATCGCCGTACCGAGCCACGAGGCCCTCGACCTCCGAGCGAGCCCGCAAGGCCATGTACTCATCGCGCGTATGCACCGGGGCGTAGTAATCGGTTTTCCCCTCGCGACGGCGCACCAGCAGCCCCTTCTTGTGCAACCGCGCCATGATCGTCATGTAGGTGGTGTACGCGCGCGGCTTACTCGCGCGTTTGTTGAGCACCTCCATGACCGCTCGGACGGTCACTTCGCCGCTTACCCAAAGCTCCTCCATGACCTCGGACTCGAGCTCGTGCAGCGGCGGCGGGACGGCGTCAGCAGCGGGCTGCTTGATCTTGGGAGACGTCATCTACGACATAATGTAGCAGTCCGGAGGGACATCACAGGGGCGCGAGGCAGGTCGCCTCCGCGTGCGGCCGTGCCACTGCGTACTACCCGCTGTCGTAGTCGGATCCATGAGATGTTCAGCTACCTGACTTTCCGAATGGCAGTCAACCGAATTCATCGTCGGCCGTGGCTGCGGCTGGTCGGCTTCATCACGCAGCGGTTGCCCAGCCGATCCACGATCGGACGCCGTGCTTCGGACGCCTACGCGAACGAGAGCGGCTCGCCCTCGAAGGCTCCGCGTCAGGGCATGAGTCACAACACCGGCAGTCACCACTCGAAGCGCAGCAGCGCGCACGAACGGACCATGACTCGACCCCGCCACGCGACTAGGATCTTTGCTCCGCGGTGCGTCCGCGCGCGGTTGGTCTACGATTCCACGTAGGAGATGGCCATCTCGATGAACAGTCAGCAGGTCAAGCACCCGTCTGCGACGAGGGTCACCGCGGTTGCCGAGATCGAGCAGCAACCCGCGGCGACGGCGGCCGCGCGGGTCTCGCGCGCCGGACTCCTCCTCAGCACGCTCGGACTGGCCTCTGCGTTGTTCGTCATTGCGCGGATGCTCGAATCGTGGCACGTAGGGCCCAGGGCGGCGTCGCACCACATCTCGATCTTCGGACGGACGCTGGCGTACCCGACGGCCAACTTCGATGCCGTCGTGATCCTCGCGCTCGCGATCCTGGGACTGGTCGTAACGGCCATCGCGGTTCTCGGAACTGTGCGAGAGCTGACCGTCGACAGGCGCTTCCGCGTGCGGCTCGCCACTCGCGGCCTGAGGCGGTTGAGGGGGGCCTGGCTGATCGATGACGAGCATCCGCGTGCGTTCTGCGCCGGGCTGCTCCGGCCGCGGGTCTATATCTCCACGGGCGCGGTGGCCCTACTCGACGAGTCAGCCCTCGACGCCGTGCTCGCTCACGAACGCCACCATGCTCACCGCCACGACCCGCTCCGCCTCGCCGCGGGACGCGTCCTTGCGCGAGCGCTCTTCTTTGTCCCGGGCTCGCAGACCTGGTTCGCCGTCAGCAGGCGCTGGCGGAGCTGAGCGCCGACGAGAGCGCGATCAACGCCGCGCCCGGGAACCGATCCGCCCTCGCCCGGGCGATGCTGAGCTTGTCCGACGCCTCT
The DNA here is from genome assembly GCA_017882465.1 of Solirubrobacteraceae bacterium. Lineage (GTDB taxonomy): Bacteria > Actinomycetota > Thermoleophilia > Solirubrobacterales > Solirubrobacteraceae > Palsa-465. The sequence continues at coordinate 6,754 of JADGPN010000134.1, read as the reverse complement.
GCGCCGGGTGACTCGGTCGGGATCGATCCGGCGCGGGTTGACTATCTGCTGGGCGAACCGCCCGCCTGGCGGTTCCCCGCGCTCCTGTGCGCCGCGGCGGTTGCCGTCATCGCGCTGGAGTTCGCGGTCGCCGTATTGGCCGGGCAGGTGGCGGGGGGCTCTGCCACGCTCGCACCCCCGTTTCTCTCCCGCCAACCTTGCATCGTCGTCCTGGCCGCGATTCCTGCCGCGCTCGGGCTCCTTGTAGCCGGCTACGGACGCAGGCTCCGCACGCGATCAGTGCCGAGCGCGTCGCTGCCTCCGCGTGCGCGCGACTGACAATTCCAACACGCGCAGCGGCCCGTTGTCCACGGCGTGTGCGCGCTCACCCCGAGTGACCTGCGAGTGCGTGCAGCAGGCCTTGCGCCGCCCAAAGGCAGTGCCCCTTACTACTCGTCATCGTAGTTAACTCCAAATGCTGGGAAGGTTTGGGCGGCCGCAGCGTCTGTCGGATGCGGCTCCTACAGGGTGTCGTAGCCACCTGGTGGCGGGCACCTATCCAAGGAGATCTCGATGAAGAAACCCGCACTCCTGCCTGGCACCCGTTGCCGTCGCCGTCGCGATCGCCGGCTGCGGCGGCTCTGGCAGCAGCGCTCCCTCGTACAGCGGCGCCGAGGGCATACCCTAAAGCGCGAGCGTCACGCTAAATCCCGCCAAGCTGGGCGGCTTGCTGGCCGACGGCAAGGGCCGGACGCTGTATCTGTTCGAGGCCGATAGGACCAGCATGAGCACCTGCTACTCGGCGTGCGCCAGCCTCTGGCCGCCGCTGACAACCTCCGGCGGGGTCCGGGGCAGCTCGGCGATTCTCGCGTCGCAGCTCGGCACGACCAAGCGCACCGATGGCACGACCGAGGTGACCTACCACGGCCACCCTCTGTACTACTACGCCGGCGACTCCAACCCCGGTGACATCACAGGCCAGGGGCTGAACCAATACCGTGGGCTCGTGCTCGACTCCTTGGCCGCGCTGTCGCACATCGGGGTCGCGGCCGGTGCCCTGGCCGCGCTACTGATCAGCGAGCGAACCTCTCTCTTCGGGTTCATGGAGCACGGCTATCGTCTCGAGATCGTCATCGCGATCGCCGCCGGGACAGTCGCGATCGTCGCGCTCGGCGTCTTCGTGGTCCACGTCCAGAATCGGATGCGCGCGGAACGGCGCTCTGCGGGCCACCGCCCAGGCCGTCCACTCAACACGACCGGGGCGCGCCTTGCGCGCGAGAACGAGCGATGACGCAGCGCTACATGATCACGCTGCCCGGTCTCGACGTCAGGACCGACTGGCCGGCGACCGAACAAACCGCGGTCGAGCGCGCGGTCGCACGAACGCCTCCACAAATGCTTGCGCTAACAAGCTTTAGTGCTATACTTGCTCTAACAAGCAAACGAGACGGCCAAGCACACCGCCTCAGAACTGAGAATGGGGACTAAATGAGCACCACCACCATCACCACCGCTATTCCGACCGGCACCTGGGGCGTTGACCCTTCCCACTCGAAGGTCGGCTTTGCGGTCAAGCACATGGGAATCGCCACCGTCCGCGGCGAGTTCACGGACTTCGAGGGGACGCTCGAGATCGGCGAGGACCCCTCGGCCGCCCGGGCCTACGGCGCCGTCAAGGTCCAGTCGGTGGATACCAACGAGGCCCAGCGTGATGAGCACCTGCGGTCGGCCGACTTCTTCGACGCCGATCAGTACTCGGAGCTGAGTTTCGAGTCGACCCGCATCGAGGCTCTCGACGATGAGGAGTACCGGATCACCGGCAATCTGACGCTGCACGGGATCACCAACGAGATCGTCCTCCACGCTGACGTTCAGGGCACCGATGTCGATCCTTGGGGCAACGAGCGCGTCGGCCTCGAGGTCACCGGACAGCTCTCGCGCGGTGACTACGACATGAAGTTCAACCAGGCGCTGGGCAGCGGCAACATGCTCGTCGCCGACAAGGTCAAGCTCGCGCTCGACATCTCGGCGGTCAGGCAGTCGTAACAGCGCTCGGCCGGCCGGCGGTCATGTCCCGATCGCCGGCCGAGCGGGCCCGACCACGAATTTCCTCGACAAATAAGGACAACCGCCATGCGTCCGATCGACGGCATCCACCACATCACCCTGATCACCGGCGACGCCCGCGCCAATGTCGACTTCTACGTTCGCGTGCTCGGACTGCGCCTGGTCAAGAAAACGGTCAACCAGGACGACCCGAGCGTCTACCACCTCTACTACGCCGACGAGCACGGCTCGCCGGGCGCCGACATCACCTTCTTCGAGTACCCCGGCGCACAGCCCGGACAGGCCGGCGCCGGAATGATCGCCGCGATCATCCATCGGGTGAGCTCCGAGGCGGCGCTCCACTTCTGGCAGCAGCGCCTGGGCGCCGAGGGCATCACGGCCGAGCGCAACGATGGTCGCCTCCTGTTCACGGATCCCGAGGGCATGAGCCACGAGCTCGGGGTGTTCGAGCGCCCCGACGAGCCGCTCATCGCCGGCTCCAGCGAGGTGCCGGAGGAGTTCGCCCTGCAGGGCTTCGAGGGCGTGCGGGCACTGGTCGCCGATCCAGCCCGCAGCGAGGCGCTGCTGCGTGAGACGCTCGGTTTCTCCGAGCTCTCGGATCACGACTGGGAGGCCCGCGGTGAGCACCGCGGCGGAAGGATCATCTTCGAGCGGTCGGACCGGCTCGGGATTCCCGGCGCAGGCACCGTGCACCACATCGCCTGGGCCGCCTACCGGAACGAGCTCGAGCGGTGGCGCGAGCGGATCATCGCCTCCGGCGGTCACCCCACGCACGTGATCGATCGCTTCTATTTCGAGTCGGTCTACTTCCGCGAGCCCAGCGGCATCCTCTACGAGCTCGCGACCTCTGACGGCGCGGGCTTTGCCGTCGACGAGCCCGCCGAGACGATGGGCGAGAGGCTCGCGCTCCCGCCCAACTACGAGCCGATGCGCAGCAAGGTCGAGCCGATCCTCACCCCGCTGCCCGACATCCGCCAATGGCGCCCCACCCCGGCGCGCACGGACGGCTGACACAGCGAGGACCCAGTCCGAGACTGCTTGCGCTGGCAAGTAGTGCGATAGGATCTTCAACCGCCAATGTCCAAGCTGCCAACCGCCACCACCTCCTGTCCGTACATCGTCGGCGACGACGGCCTCGCTGCCTGGTCCGAGACGCACGCGGAGGCGTGGATCGGACTGCTCGAGACACACAAGCAGCTGACCCGCGCGCTCGACGCCGAGCTCGAAACGGCCCACGGACTCAGTCTCAGCGGCCTTGAGCTGCTCGGACGTCTGGCGGCAGCCGACGCTCATCATCTTCGCCTCTCGGCTCTCGCGCACGAGGCGGGGCTCAGCCTCAGCCGCGTGTCGAGGATCATCGACCTGCTCGAAGCCCGCCGGCTTGTGGAGCGCCGGCCCTGTCCAAACGATGCACGTGCGGTCGAAGCGCACCTCACCGAGAACGGCCTCAACCTGGCCCGCGAGGCGCAGGCAACCCACTTCGCGTCTGTCCAGCAGCGCTTCTTCGACCAGCTCGAGCCCGGCGAGCTCGAGGTCGTCGCCGCGGTGTTCGGCCGCCTCGCGCCACGCGCCGCAGCAGCCTGCACCACGGACTAACCGCGCTGTAGGTGGCCTCTTCGGACCTGATTCGGTGTGCCTCTGCAGATCGATGCGTCATTCATGCTCGAACTGGTGCACTCGCGGGACGATCAGCGCGTCGTGCACGAGGATTATTCCACCCCGGATGCCGGCTCCGCTGCTGCCGATGGCGGCTGGCGTGCAGGCTCAGCTCGGGTGGTCGTAGAACCCGCGCCCGCTCTTGACGCCGAGGCGCCCCTGGTCGATGTACTCGCTGAGCAGCTTGCGCGGCCCCACGGGGATGCCGGGGCGAACCTCGGCGTAGTGCTCTTCGATGTTCAGCACCACGTCGAGCCCGACGCGGTCCATGAGCGCGAACGGGGCGATGCCCGCGCGGACCCAGATGTCCCACATCCCGTCCACGTCCTCGGCCCGCGCGACGCCCTCCTCCACCACCATCAGCGACTCGCGTTTGATGGCGGCCCAGATGCGATTGAAGATAAATCCGTCACTTTCGCGCCGGACGTGGAACGGCACCAGCCCGTAGCGTGGCAGCCTGTCCATGAGCGCGTCGATGATGCCCGGGTCGGTCTGGCCGCATGACATCAGCTCGACCGCGTTCAGCTCTGGCGGCTGCTGGTAGTGCGCGTTCAGGACTCGCTCCGGATGCCCGACATTCTCGATCAGCAGCCTCGTCGGCAGCGATGAGGAGTTGCTGGCCAGGATCGCATCGGCGTCCGCGAGCCGATCCAGCTCTCCGAACACCTCCCGCTTGAGCTCGAGCCGCTCGGGCACCGCCTCGATCACCATCCAGGCACCCCGCACCGCCGCCTCCAAGTCCCCGGCGGGCTCCACATTCCCGAGCCGCGCCGCATCCAAGCCAAGCTTGCGCTTCACGTCATCCGCGTGCCGCACCGCGTACTCGGTTGCCACCTCACCCTGGTGCGCGGACACATCGAAGATGCGCACGTCAGTGCCGCCGGCCGAATAGACCGCCGCAAGGCGCTGCCCGAGCGTCCCCGCACCGTCGATCGCGACCGGGCGCTCGTCAACGTCGACGGGAAGGGTGTAGGACATCGATCTTCTCTCCTGTGTCGTTCAGCTCAAGCACTCGAGAATGGCCCCAACCTAGTACTCCGCTCCCTCCTTCGGAGCGGCAATGCCCGACGAGACCAGGCACAGACCCGGGGGCCGAGATCCGTCTGGGCCCCCCGGAAGAGTCAGGGGGTATGGGGGCGCATGCCCTGACTCGTTGGAACGAGTACCTCGTTCCAAGCTTCTGCTTCGACCTCCATTGTCTCACCACCGCCAAATGAGCCGAAGGACTCGGATCTCGTCCGGGCATCAATAGTTGGACCAACTTTTCGGTTTCGCTGCCGTTGATAGAGATGAAGCGACTTGACGAGACTTGGGCGAAGTTGGACCGGATGGCGGTTCGCAGTCCTTGACTGACGGTCTTGGGGGCGCGGCGACCCGGGGGGTAGGGATTCCCCCTGGGCGCCGCTGGACCGGGTTGCGCTGCCCCAGCGGAGCGCCGCGTTCGTCGGGCGGGCGGGACAGCGCTCTTCCTGGAGGTACGGGCCGAGCCTGGACTGGACTCTCGCGGTCAAGTGGCGCAAAATGTGCGTATGGGGGCGACCGCAGCCGACGTTGGGTTCCGCCGGTCGGTGGACCGCGGGCCTGTCCCGGGCCAAACCGACGATGACCTCGTCGCCCGGGTGCGAGCCGGGGAGGATGCTGCTTTTGAGGCGATCTACGATCGATATGCCCGTGGCGTGCTCGCCTTCTGCGTGCACATGCTGGGAAGCCGCGAGGCAGCTGAGGACGCCTTGCAGCTGACGTTCGTATCCGCGTATCGGGCATTGCGCGGCGGAGGCAGCGAGATCGCGCTCCGGCCGTGGCTGTACACGATCGCTCGCAACCGCTGCCTGTCCGAGCTCCGTATCTACCGCGATACCGTCGAAGTCGACGGCGTGACGCTCGATCGTCCCATCGAGGGCGTGGCAGACCAAATCCTGCGGCAGGAAGACCTCCGCGAAGTGCTCGAGGACATGCAGCGGCTTCCGGCTGACCAGCGCGCCGCCCTGGTGCTGTTCGAACTCGGCGATCACTCACACATGGAAATCGCTGCCGTGCTTGGCGTCCGCAGGGAAAAGGTGAAGGCGCTCATCTACCAGGCGCGCGAGGCGCTCGTGCGCGGCCGGCACGCCCGGGATCGTCCGTGCCCGGAGATCCGCGACCGGTTGGCGACGTCGCAGGGAAGAGTCCCGCCCCGAAGCATGACCCGCGCCCATATCGATCGCTGCCCGAGCTGCGCAGCCTTCGAGGGTGAGGTCCGCCGTCAGCGGGCCGCCCTCGCGCTGATTCTGCCCGTGGCGCTGTCCGGCGAGCTCAAGGCCTCGGTGCTCGGCTCCGCGCTGGGTGGTGGCGGCGCGGTCGCGGCCGGAGCCGGAGCCGGAGCCGGAGCGTGTGGTAGCGGTGGCGGCGCGGTCGCGGCGGGTGCCGGAGCGTGTGGCAGCGGTGCGACCGCGGCCGGCGGTGCGACCGCGGCCGGCGGTGTGACCGCGGCCGGTGGTGTGACCGCGGCCGGTGCCAGCGCCGCTGGTGGGATCGCTGCCGGTGGCGCCGGTGCCGTCGGCACCGCCGTCGTCGCCAACGCTCCGGTTGCGGCGGTGGCCACTGGGCTCACCGCCGTGGGTGCCGGTTATGCCGCCGCTGGGGTCGGTGGGCTCGGTGCGACGGGTGTCGTCGTGAAGATCCTTGCGGCGGCGGCCATTGCGACCGGCGGCGCCGGCGCCACCTATGTGACCAGCCAGGTGCCTCAACCCCTCCGCGGACCGGCAAATGTCGCACAGGTCTCAGCTGCGCCGCTCACCCCCGCGACAGCGCCCCCCGTCACTTCCAGCCCGGGCACAACCGCATCACAGCCCGCCGGCATTCCCGCGCCTTCCGCAACCTCACCGCAGCCGACCGCCATCCCGGATCCCGGCACGCCAACAGCCGCGGGTCCCGGCATCCCAACATTCCCCACGCCACCCACCGCCACGCCCACGCCTCCGACCATCGCACCACCCCCCACCGCCGCGCCCACGCCGCCCACCGCCACGCCCACGCCACCCACCGCCACGCCCACGCCACCCACCGCCACCCC
>JADGPN010000586.1 GCA_017882465.1 Solirubrobacteraceae bacterium | reverse complement strand
CCTCATCGCCCGCAGCAGCGATGATCACGAGCTCCGGAGCAACCTCCAGCTCGCTGAGGCTGCCGGCGGCCCGCATCGAGCACACCACACCCCCCGCACGGTTGACCGGTGTCACCGCACCCTGGAAGTGGCCGGCGATGATGTTGGCCAGCACCGCGCGGCCGACATTGCCCGGCGTGTCCGCAGCGCCGACAACGGCGAGCGAAGACGGAGCGAGGATCGCTCGCAACGATGCGATCGAAGCGAAATGGTCACGCTCGTCGATCCGCTCCAGCAGCGTGTCCGTCGGGGTGATGTCCAGCGACACCGTCACCTCGCCACCCGAACCTCGGCGTCGCACGGCGAAGCCGGCGTGCTCGAACACGCCCAGCATCGGCCGGTTGCCGAACATCACCTCCGCATCGAAACGGTGGATCCCGCGTTCCGCCGCGATCGCCGCGAGCTGCTCGAGCATCCGCATCCCGATACCACGGCCCTGATCATCATCAGCCACCGCAAACGCGACCTCGGCCACCCCGGGCTCGCGCAACCCGTCATAGCCGGCAGCAGCCACCACCCGGCCGTCGTGCCGGCCGATCAGCGCCAAGCGATCAACGCCAGTCGCCTCCGCGGCCGCGCGCGCGACAGTGTCGGTGCGCCCAAAGCCGTGGAAGCGCAGGTAGCGGCTGTCCGGCGAGAGGCCGTCATAGAACACCTTGATGTCCTCGTAGTCCGCCGGCGCCGGAGCCTCCAGGCGCAGCGTCGACCCATCGCGCAGCAGTACGTCCCTGACCAGCGGGCGCCCGGGCACGGAAGCGACCATCACACCTCTCCTCTGCCGTCGACCGCCCACACCAGCGCGGTGATCAACGAATAGGCCCCGATGCACGGGAAATCCACCACGCACGCCACCCCATCGGGCCGCCCCAACCGGCCCAGCCTTCTAGCACAGCTGCCACCGATCGCCGCGCCGACGCGGGCCGCCCGTGACAGGGCGACTCGGCCCTTCAACCTCGATCCGGCGAACGGCCGCGTAGTCACGCGAGCTTCTAAGGTCATCACCTCTCTTTCCCCTCTCGTGATCGTTTGCGACCACTCCGCGAACCAGGAGCTTGTCACGGGCGAGCTTGGCCGTAGGAATCGTCCAATCGATGACGGGTGGCGTGGTGACTGGGTGGTGAAGGCGGCTGCGATGACGACAGGCTGGCGCGGTTGGGGGCGATGAACGGTCAGGGTAGTGCACTGGACAACATCGATTTGGTGCTGGGCGGGGGCGGGGCGCGTGGGGCGTACGCGACCGGGGCACTCTCGGTGCCGCTGCCCGAGCACAGAGATCAGGCGAGGTGGTCGTCGGGACGAGCGCGCAAGCGCCGATCTGGGCGTACCTCCCGCGACACCACGATCACACGCTGCGCCGGCATCGAATACCTCGCGACTCCCGAGCTGGGCGCTGAGCACATCTTGGCCTGTTCAGCGATCCCGGCGCTATTCCCGGCCGTGCGCGTACCGACGCCCCAGCAGGCGGCCGACTGCCGGAGGTTGTGGCGATGACCCGTCCGTCTCGCGCCATGCGAGAGCTGCATCCGCTGCTACAAGTTCGACTGCGCGACCTCGGTTGCTACTCGCGGCGAGGCGGCGGCCATCGTCGGGGTGCTGATCCACATCATCGGTGACGAGCAGGAAGGACGGGCCACGGCGATGTGCGCGGTCGAGGAACGAGGCTGCGATCCTGGGATGGCGCCGGCCGGCGGGATCTCGAGCGTGGTCCGGCTCTGCCTCGAGTGCGCCATGGAGCTTCGCTTGCCAGTCGGCGAGGTCGCCGGTGAAGTCCTTGCGTCGTCCCGTGCGACGACGCGATGGGAGGCGATGCGTGATGGCCGCCCCACTCGTCAACACCACCCGTTGTCCCGTCTGCCCACAGCTTGTGTAGACGTGCGGCGTAGTTCTCCGTAGCCGATTGTCGCGTTTCGACGGATGCGGCCTCACCAGCGGCACGGCATGATCCAAATCGTCGATGAGTCTTGGCGAACCGACGATTCCGAAGTTCGACCCAGCGGCGCATCGGTAAGAAGGGACGAGAAGATGCCGCAAGCCACGGACCTACGGGGAACACCGTACACTGAGGTAGGCCCCAACTACGTCGAGCAGCCCACACACGTGGAGCAGCCGCGCGGCGCCGTCGGCTTGCCCAGAAACGTGGGCCGGGCGCGCGATGATCACCGGTTCCTTGTCGTCGCATACGTCGCGGCGGTGATCTTCCCAGTCATCGGCATCCTGATTGCGCTCTACACAGCAGTCGCCGAGCGGACGGCCGCAATCCGGCGCCACGCCATCGCCATCGCGGGGGTGGCGCTGATCGCAGGCGGCGGTTATTTCGTTGCGATTTCAGCGATTACCAGCTCCCAGCAGGACCGCAACGTCGTGGGCGACCTCCGCCTGCTGTTGGACAGCAATTCCATCCCGTACGACGACATCGGTGGTTGCGTGCAGCAGTCCGGCAATCAGTACATCTGTGCGGTCACGCAGAACGGACAGCCGATTTCCGCCCAGGTGACCGACGACGGGAAGGACATCTACGAGCAGGGCATAAGCCCGTAGACGAAGCGACACACGATCCGGGGAAGGACGGACTCGTTGGTGGCCAAGATCACAGCCTCGGGCTGCCTCTGAACCGGGAGTTGGTGCCATCGGCGTGGCCCCCGACGCGGCCTGGCGAGCTTCCCCCTTGTGCCCGGGTCGCACCTCCCGTCTGGTCAGGATGGCGGGCGGGTCACACACCGGCCGCGGCGGCAAGAACATCATCTTTGACGCGGGCTGCTGCCTTCCCAGCCGGCGCGCCCGACCAGTTCGACGGTAGTCCCGTGCTCGGTGCGTGAGATGAGCGCCCCGATCGAGGTCATGAGCTTCTGCATCGCGCTGTTGTCCGCGAGCATCGGGCCGCTGAAGCGGCGGATGCCATGGTCGCGAGCGCGCTCGGCGAGACGATTGAGCAGGACTGTGCCCAGACCGCGGCGCTGCCAAGGATCGCTCACCGCGACGGAGATCTTGCCGTTCGGGGATCGTCAGCGATCGCCGCGTAGCGGGCGACGGCAACTGCCTCTCCGGTCGCCGCGTCGACGGCGACGAGCGCCTCCTGGCGGTCATGGTCGAGCA
>JADGPN010000585.1 GCA_017882465.1 Solirubrobacteraceae bacterium | reverse complement strand
TGCACATCTCGAGTTGCGGGTGCGGGTGCGTCGCCGGCATACGCTCTCCTAACGGTCCCGACGTACCGTCCTGGATTGAGGCTCCAGCCCCATGTCGAAGACCTCGACGACGAGGTCTTCGAAGAGAAGCTTGCCGCCAACCACGCCGAGTTGCGTGAGCTGGCCTCGCCGGCGGCGAAGCTCGAGCAGGGCGTCGATCAAGTCCTCACCCGGCTGTTGTCGCGCTGACCCTTACGCCGGCGTTTGAGTCGACTGCTGTCTCTAACGAATTGATTGCATAACGTAACAGTCGCGGGGTAGGCTATGACTCGTGGATGCAGATCGTTACGCATCGACGGTGTTTGGGGAAGCTCGTCGCACCCTTGGCCGCGGTGCATATGTCGCCTACTTCCCGCGGCCGATCCCGCGCCGGCTCGAGCTGCCTGGATCAACCATCCGGCAGCTCGCTGACGCGGAGGCATCGCTCGGACGGCTCGCCGGAGTCGGCCAGATCGTGCCGAACCCGGAGCTTCTGATCCGGCCGTATCTGCTGCGCGAGGCGCTGTCCTCGACGCGGATCGAGGGCACGCGCGCGACGATGGCCGAGGTGTTCGAAGTCGACGCGGTCGGCGAGCAAGCGAATGCCGACGTCGAAGAGGTGCTCAACTACGTGGCGGCGCTGAACTGGGGCCTGGCAGAGCTCGGGGCGCTGCCGCTCAGCACGCGGCTCATACGCGAGATCCATGCGAGGCTGATGGCCGGGGTCCGCGGCCGGGACCGCACTCCGGGCGAGTTCCGGACGAGCCAGAACTGGATCGGCGCCGCGAACTCGACCATTGAGACGGCCGATTTCGTCCCGCCGCCGCCCGAGGAGCTGGCGGCGCTCATGACCGATTGGGAGCGATTCGCGAACGAGGAACCGGAGATGCCGCTCCTGATCCAGGACGCACTCCTTCACGTGCAGTTCGAGACGATCCATCCGTTCCTCGATGGCAACGGTCGCCTCGGCCGGTTGCTGCTCGTGTTCTTCCTGATCGCTCGGCGGCGGTTGAGCGCGCCGTTGCTCTATCTCAGCGCCTATCTCGAGCGTGAGCGGTCGCGGTATTTCGAGGCCCTGCATGCGGTTCAAGCGACGGGTGATCCCGTGCCATGGATGGAGCTGTTTCTGACCGCCGTGGACGTCGAGGCGCGCGACGCCGTCAGACGCGCGGCGCGAATCCTCGAGTTGCAGACGCGGTACCGCGACGCGGCCGCGACGATGGCGACTGCGAACTCGCTTGCCCTGGTCGAGTTGCTGTTCGAGCACCCAGTGGTCACGACTCGGTTGGTCGAGGACCGGCTCGGGGTGAGCCGCCCGACGGCGTTGCGGCTGCTGCGGGGATTGGAGGGTCGCGGGGTGCTGACCGAGGGGGAGGTCGGTGTGCGCGGCCAGCGCCGGTATGTTGCGCGGGAGTTGATGGCGGCGGTCGCGGATGAGCGGGAGGGAGGAGAGTGGTGATTGGTGAGCGAGTGGCGGGAAATGTCGATCTCTCAGCTAGGCAGATTCGAGCGAAGGAGGTCGCGCCGCCGACCGCGAAACGATTCGCACCTGTTCGGCGACGGGATGCCCTTCTTTTAGTTTGGACGGGAGATGAAGCGCGCGGTACTTCACATGTCTCACGCAACTTGCAACTTCGAGTTACTCGGATTTCGGAGTGGCCCAAAGCCGTGTCTGGGGCGGCCGGAACTCTCTGCTATGAAAGCACGCCACGCGAGCGGCCGAAAGCAAGCGTCGGCTCGGCCCGGCCCTGACGCATCCATCTCGCAACGCAGCAGTCGCGGCGGTCCCAGTTGCAACCGTGGTCGGCTCTGGCATACGCGAGACCGGGAACGTCCTCCAGGGCGAGGTCCTCCGGGGTCACAGTGGCGCGAGCCAAGATGCTCAGGTTGGGGAGAAGCGAGTCTCGGTTCCGTGGCGCTGCGCCGCCGGCGAAGTGCGCCTAATCCATCGTTGCGAGAGCGCGACGTTCCGGGGTTGACGCGCTGGGATGCCCAACCTACATTCGTCGACGCGTCGTTGAGCACCAGCGCAGCAGCGGGCCGGGCCGCGAGGAGCCAGAGCTCGTTACCAGGGCGCCGGCGCGATGGGCGATGACGTGATCGCCGACCTCATCGGCCGCGTCCTTGACCTTTCCGAGGCGCTGATCGAGCGTGACTTGCCCGTCGGCATGACCTGCGAGAGGCGACCCGCCGCCACCTCGAGCTGAAGCTCGAGCTCCACCAAGCCACGCCTGTCAAGAGGCCGCGGCGCAGACGCTGCGACACAGCTCGCTGAGGCGCGCCGGCAACTCGCCGAGGTCGATGAACGGGCAAGCGCAGCTGCTGGGTGACGCAGCGAGTCGATGACCAAGCAGCACCCCGAGAACGGGGCGAGAGACGTTTTCGGCGGATCCGCCGAACGACCGACCTGAGCGACCCTGCGGGCGTCCTGGAGGCGCGGGCGAGCGTCGCCGGGTGGGGTCGGGCACTGACTGACGTGGCGCTCCCGGCCGCAGCCGCTCGGCATGTGGCTGGTCGGCCGCTGTTCATCCGGTGAACGAACATCGACCGGCCGTTCGGTTCTCGGCGGCCGCAGTGGGCATCAAACTGGCCGCACTGGCCGCTATTGAGCTGCGTGCCTGGCAGGCGCGGGATCCCGAAGCACAAAGGTATGATCGCGCGCCCTTTCACAACCTCGAGGAGGATGAAGTGCCTTGATCGATCGCATTCGACACGACATTGAGGAGCGGCTTGATCAGCTGCTCGCCGAGGCGGAGAAGCTCCGCCATGCTCTTCTTGCGCTGGGCTCGCGCGACGGGTCCGCGCCTTCCGTGGCCACGCGGTCACAGCCGGCGCCAACGAAAGCGAAGACGCGGAAGCGCTCGAGGACTTCGTCACCAAGCGCGGCATCGGCGGTGCAGCCCGCAACGGTGCCGACAAGACGACGGCTTCGCTCCAGCTCGACCGAGTCAGCGACCCGAGGAGCTCGAACGGCCCCGGGCGCGACCAAGACCGCGGTCCTCGCGGCGCTGGCCGCCGGTGAGGCGATGACCGCTGGCGATGTCGCCGCCGCGACCGGTCTGGGCCGCGCGACTCTGAGCACGACGCTCTCCAATCTCGCCAAGGCCGGCGAGG
>JADGPN010000584.1 GCA_017882465.1 Solirubrobacteraceae bacterium | reverse complement strand
TCGGCCGCGTCGAGCGCGTTCAGGGCCGAGCGGTAGTCGCCCCAGCGGGCGTCACCGTCGGCGATCAGGAGCGTCAGCTCCAGTGCCTCGTGGCGCTCGGCCTCGGAAACCCGGGGACCCGGCACGGCGATCCGGTCTTTCAATGGCTCGGCGGCGAGCGACATGGGACGAGCGGTCGCCAGGTACGGAGCGAGGTAGCGAGCGGCGATCTTGGCGGGCGGCCACCAGAGCGGTTGACCCGACGCGGCCGACACTGCCGCCCGGCTGCGGCGATGGTCGGGTTCGTCGATCGCGACGGATGTCTGCGCTGGCACGCGGTGTGGTTCGCTGCGGAGGTACAGCGGCGCGCCGGCGGTCATCAGAAGGCCCCGCAGCACCGGCCGGAATGGCGTCGGTGTGAGCGCGGCACCAGCACGCGCAGCGATCACCTCGGCGACGGCGTCGGCCTGCTGCGCGGCGAGGCCTCCCTGCTTGAGCGGGAAGGAGGTGACGTCGCCCGCGGCGTAGACGTCGTCCGAGCCGGCGACACGGCCGTGCCTGTCCACGGGGATGAACCCGTCCGCGTCGGCCGGGAGCCCGATCACGCGCGGGCCGACCAGGAGCGGGAGCGTGACGACCCGGTCGGCGAACATGACGGCGCCGCCGGCCAGTACGAGCTCTCGGTGCCTGACCAGCGCAGGCATCGATGAGCAGCGCAGCGTGATCTCGAGCGCGGCCAGCATCGGCCTCAGCGCCCGTGACGCTTCGGGGCCGAACAGCTCGAGCGGCTCTTCCTCGGGGGTGACGATGGTCACGCGCCCGCCGCTGGCGTATTCGCGGAGGTGCATTGCCGTCATCAAGGCCAGCTCATACAAAGGCAATGACCACACCTGCTCCCGGGCCAGCACGAACGCGACCGCCCGACATTTCCCTTCGGCCAGCTCGCCCAGCAGCGCCCGTAGCTGCGGCACATCTGTGCGACCGCCGAACATCAGCGCGCCGGGAAGCGCAGACGTGGTCCGAGCACCGATGGCGACCACGAGCGCGTCATAGGGAATCCGTGCACCCGATCCGGACACGACCGTGTGCCTGTCCGAATCGACTTGTTCCAGCGAGTCCCGCACCAGCTCAGCGCGCTGGTCAGCCACGATGTGTGCGATCTGATAGCTGCGGGCCTCGGCCCGCCCGAACGCCTCAGCCACAGTCACCGGCCGATACACGAGCTCCGGCTCGGGCGCCAACACCGTGACCGACACGAGGTGGCCCGCGACGGACCGTAGCGCCAGCAACGCCTCAACGGCGGCAATCCCGCCACCGGCAATGAGCACCCGCAAGCGAGAATCGCCGACCACTCTCACCCTCCGAGCACAACCACAGACACGGGTACCTCCGCAGGCCGCTGGGTGTCGACCGACGGTACGCGGGCGCTACCGGGGACTCATCGGTGGCCAACACTGATCCACGTCGGTACATCTCCGTGGCTGACAAGGAACCAGTCGGACAGGCGGCTCGCACCACTACCCGCAGCCACCTCCGCGGGACCTGGGTTCGTCAGTAATCATCCGTCTCTTCGCCTCGGGATGGCCCCGATGTGCGCTGACGCGTGAGCGCCGATCATGAGCTGCATGCGACCCGCTTACCGCGAGGTACGTCCATGATCGTGTTGGTGACGGCCGCCTCCGAGCACGGACCTCGCCGCGCTCAGCGAGCTGCGTGATGGTGTTCCGGGGGCTCGAGGGAGACTTTCGCGATTGGACCGAAATCGAGCGCTCGACTGCCGAGGGCCTGCGGCCGGAGGAGCGCTGAGCCCCGCGACTGTCAGCGTTCGCCGGCGTCGGAGGAGGCACACGCGTCAGCCGGCGGCCAGCTTCAGGCTCCCGATCTCGCTGCTCGGCGTGGTGCTCGCCGGGTGGCTCTCGGCGTGCGATGGGACGGGCGGACCCGCTCCCGCGAAGAACCTCGATAACCGCCGGTTGCAAACGGACATCGCGGTGATCTGTCATGACGTGTCTGCGCATGCGGGTCGGCTGACCGATGGCGTTCGTGCTCGTCTGCGGGCCGATGCGAGCGGGCTGGTCTATCTGTTTCGTAATCCGGACTCGCTGAAATCCGCGACGTGATATGCGTCGCAGCATCGAGCTCGCGCTCGAGGACCTCCAACGATGCGATCCGACTGTTGCCACCTGCTGCGGTCGGGCTCAGGCTAGGGACTCCGGCCGTGCTGACGCCTGCGCCGGTGGGCTGTGACGTCCGCGGTGTCGTGATCGGTGAAACCCCGCCGGCGGTTGGGTGCTTTGTGCGGATACGGTGAGGAAAGGCCGGGCGTATGTTCGATCGCAGCGTATGCGAATGCGAATGCCCGTCAGGTGGCTCAGGAACCACCTCGGCCGGCTGATCGTGCCGGCGTGGCTGGGGCTGCGGCGGCGGCACGTCGGCCGGCACTTCGACGCAGCCCGCCACGACGGTCCCGCCCAGCCTCACTCGAGCAGCAGTACGTAGCCGTAGTCAAGCAGGTTCAGCCGCAGGTGGCGCAGATCAGGACCGGGTCCAGTCCAAGGCCCAGGTCGGAGACGTCGTGTTGGCGGCCGGGAAGCCGTTGGGGCTGCAGAGCAGCATCACCGATGGGATCGTGAGCGCGCTTGGTCGTAATGTCAGCGAGGGTCAGGGGATTGTGCTGCCGAACGCGATCCACACCAGCGCCGCGATCAATCCCGGCAACAGCGGAGGCGCGCTGGTCGATCTCTCGAGTCAGGTGATCGGCATCCCGACGCTCGCGGCGGCTGATCCGCAACTCGGGGGTGCCGCGTCGGGTATCGGCTTCGCGATCCCCAGCAACACGGTGCGCGATATCGCCGGCCAGATCATCCAACATGGCCGGGTCGTTGACTCACATCGCGCGGCGCTCGGCGTCAGTCTCGCGGACAGCCTCGAGCGACCCGGTGCCCTGGTCGGCGCGCTGCAGCCCGGCGGCCCGGCACAGCGAGCGGGGATCGTCGTCGGTGACGCGATCGACGCGATCGCCGGCAAGGACGTGTCGAACGCCGAGGCGCTCGCCACTGCCCTCGCCGGCCTGCAGCCGGGCCAAACGGTCGAGGTCGCGATCACGCGGTCTGACGGGACGAGCGCGACGTTCAAGGTCAAGCTCGGCGAGCT
>JADGPN010000583.1 GCA_017882465.1 Solirubrobacteraceae bacterium | reverse complement strand
CAGTCGCCCCGGTTCCGGCGCTGTTCTCCAACGAGATGACGGTGAGTGACTGGTAGTAGCCGCTCGCCGACTCGGTCGCTGTGACGGTGGCATTAGCGAGCGGCGTCGGCGCGGTCGCCGTCCAGATCTCGGCGTCGCCGGCCTGGGCGTTGGCGCGCTTGAGGGGTTTCCAGGTCAAACCGGCGCCGGATACCGTGATCGACTGCTTGCCGGCCGCGAACGGTCCGTCCGCGGCTGCAAACGCCATCAACAGCTCACCCGGCTGCGCCGTGTGGAAGCCGGACGTGGTCACGTTGCCGCGTCCGTCGGCGGAGATCTTCACGTCCATCACCAGGCAGCGCATCTGCGGCGCTGGGTTCTGCACGGTGACGGGCACCGCCGTCGCTTCCCCCACGTTGCCCGAGGTGTCCGTAGCCCGGGCACTCAAGGTGTGCGCACCGTTGGTCGCGGTGGTCGTGTCCCAGCTCACCGCGTAAGGCGTCGCCGTCACCGGGGAGCCGAGCGGCTGGCCATCGAGGTAGAACTGGACTGAGGCGACCGCTACATTGTCGCTGGCATTGACCGCGACGGGGATCGTGCCCGATACCTGCTGGGCGCTTGCGGGGTTGGTGATCGCAATCGTTGGCGGCTGCGTGTCGGGTGGTGGTGGAGGTGGAGGTGGTGGTGGAGGTGGAGGTGGTGGAGGTGGTGGAGGAGGAGGAGGAGCGGTGGCCGGCAGCACCTCGACCGCGGCGAGGTTCCAGCGGTCGGCGGTGGGCGCGGTGTCGCTGAGCGTGACTGTCTGCCCCGCCGCCGAGCTCGGCGAGGTTGTGTACTGACTCCAATGGGTGTCGCCGCTCAGAATCGAGAGGTACTGCGAGAGCAGCGCCTGTTCGGGGCCGACGGTGCGCCCGATGGCGTTGTCCCAGTCGTTGCCGACGGCGAACCCAACCGATCCCGGCGCGGTCGCCGCGAAGCTCACCGCCTGAGCGCCGTTCGGCGCTCCGGCCGCGGCTGAGGCACCGACGCCGGCGGCCCCTGTGAGGGCCACGACCGTCAACTGTTGAGGCGATTCGCCGGATGCCGGGGTCGAGGTCACATTGACGTCGTTAAGCGCCGCGGCGGCGGTCGCCGCCCAGATCTCCGAGTCGCCAGTCTGGGCGTTGGCGCGCTTGACGAGCGTCCAGGTCAGGCCGGCGCCGGAGACGGTCGCCGAGGGCCCATCGGTGCTCACGAACGCGAGCAGCAGGTCGCCGGCCGCGCTGGTGGAGAACGACGGGGTGGTGACCGTGCCGGCATTGGTCTGGCTCAGCTCCTGCTCGATGCTCAGCGCGCCAACCTGCGCGAAGGGCACACTCACGGCGACAGCCGGGGCCGTCCCGACGACGCCGTTCGCGTCGGTTGCCTGAGCGCTCAGATAGTGAGTCCCGGGCGTTGTGCTGCCGACTGTCCAGGTATAGGTGTAGGACGATGCGGTCACCGGCGCGCCGATCGGCTGACCGTCGAGCAGGAACTGGACGGAGCGGATCGCGGCGGGGCCGGTCGCGGTCGCCGCGAGGCTCGCGCTGCCAGAGACGGGGCCATTGGTGGGGCTCGTGAGCGCGACCGTCGGAGGCGTGGAGTCGGGGTGGGTCACGGCCAACACCGTCACGAGGTCGCCCGTGATCTGAATCTCGGTGTCGGTGATGTTGTTGGAGGGGTTGGACTCCGCTATGTAGTGGTAGGGATCGACCTCGGAGCGCAACCAGTACTTTCCGTCGGGCAGACCGGTGATTTCCATGTTCTCGCCGGCATCGGTCGCGTCGTACTTGTCGCCCCACCCGACCGACAGGCCGAGCGTACCCGTCGGCGACTCGCAGCTTGAGGGCAGGTAGGTCGAGGTCGAAGGCGAGTTCGGCACTCCGCCGACGTAGGCGTCCTCCTCGATGCAGAACTCGTTCTTCGGACTTGTGGTCACGAGGCTGCCGAGACCGCCACTCGAGTTGACGCTATACAGCCAGAACGCGGTAAGCGGGAAGCGATAGTTGAAGGTCGCCAAGTCATAGAGCATCGACCCGACGATCGGGACCGTATGGTCGAAGGACCAGACCCCAGGGCTCGTCATCGTGTAGAGCGCCTGGAAGCCCTGCGATATACCGGTCGCCGAGTTGTAGTCCGGGCGGATCTCAAACGGTCCGGCGCCGCCATTCCATGTGATGTGGGAGAACTGCAGCGACTTTGTCGTCGATGTCGGATGTCCGATCGAGATCTCGCCGGCCGGCACCTGTACCTGCAGGTCGGGATACGCGATCGTGGCGGCGAGCGCCACCGGCGCCAGAGAGCCAAGCGTGAGCGCGACCGCAAGAGTCCATCCCGCGACTCCCGCAACGATCCAAGACTTCCTCAACTGTCTGCTCCTCACGTGAACCACCTTCTCAGTCTTTGGTCGCCCTGAACTCTCTGCACCTCGGGCATAGCGGCTTAACGCCTGACGCTCTGCCGTTCTTACGTGCTCACGGGATATCCGATCCAAATGTGCCGCGACACCAGTGTCCCGAGTTACAAGTTTGGTGAGACTTACCGGATGGATGGTCGTGATCTGAGGCGTGTCCAGGCACCGGGGAAATGTCATCGAATCAGCTTGTGACTCGTGACCCTAGGCCGGCCCCAGACGCAGCACGCTGAACCCCTTTGAGGGGTTGGTCCCGGCGGCCGGTTGACGCAGATCGCCGATTGTGGCGGTCGTTGTTGCGGAGCTGTGCAGGAAGCCGCCGAGCA
Source organism: Solirubrobacteraceae bacterium (assembly GCA_017882465.1). Lineage (GTDB taxonomy): Bacteria > Actinomycetota > Thermoleophilia > Solirubrobacterales > Solirubrobacteraceae > Palsa-465. The sequence continues at coordinate 406 of JADGPN010000583.1, read as the reverse complement.
GGGCGTCGTAATCGACGCCGAAGGTGGGTGTTCCCCAGCTCGAGAAGTCGCGCGCAGCGATCACCGCCAGCGACACGTGCTCGCGCCGCATCCGCGCTACTGCGAGGGCCTCTTCCGCGCGCGAATACACCAGCCCCGGCAGCAGCATCACCTCGTACAGCGCCGGCGGACGGTCGGCCATGAAGTACAGCCCACCGTCGGAGGGCGCCGCAAGGATCGGCTCACCGGGTCTGGTGAGCGCGTCGATCCGCTGGACGGTCGCCTCGAGCGCGGGCGCGGCGGCGGTGGTGGTGAGGAACGTCCCGCGCGGGGTGTGGACGGGCGTCGTGTTGTGCGCATAGAGCCCACCGACTGCATACGCGGCGAGCCCGGCGGCGACGAGTCCGAGCGCGCCGATCACCGCGAC
>JADGPN010000582.1 GCA_017882465.1 Solirubrobacteraceae bacterium | reverse complement strand
GCAGCAGCATCGCGGTGAAGAGCCCGCGCCGAGTCCTGCAGGCGTCAGCAGCGAGGCTCAACTGAGGAGGTGGGCTAACGCTGTCGCGATCGCCGCTCTGGACCGCGCTCGTCGACGGCTAGGCCAAAGGGCTCTCCGGCCGCGTCCGTAGAACGGCGACTTGCCTGCTTTAGCCTGAATCCACCGAATAGCTGGGTCGGGTGACTCGGGAGAGGGCGGATCGGGCGTCGGTCGGGTTGTTGGCTGCTTGATCGGGCGTTTCTTGCGCGCGAGCGCGGTGCTGAGTGTCGTGGTGGCGGTTGGGGTGGCGGTTTCGGGCAGGGGTGTGCTGGCCGTTGCCGGCGGAGCTGGTGATTGGTGTCGGTGTGACCCTCGGGCGGGGTCAGGTGAGGGCGGGGAGCGCGCGGATGCGTGTCAGCGCGTCATCGAAGTCTTGTTGCCAGGGCCAGCGGGCAGGCATTCGGAGTGTCCATTGGCGGGCGGTGCGGGTCAGTCGCGCGGGGATCCGGAACAGTCGTTTGCGGCGCACAGCCGCGGTCCTGGTCGTGGTGTTCGGCAGGCCGATCAGGCTGGTCCAGCGCCCGAGGTTGTGCGACAGGGCGGCGATCACGATCCAGGCGCTGTTCGCGGCGAACTGGCCGGACGGGAAGTGCGCGAGCGCTTGGTCTTTGAAATCGCGGATCGCGAGCTCGACGACGGCGTGCTCGCGATGCTCAGCCTCGACGAGCTCGAGCGCTTCGGTCCGGTTGGTCGCGAACGCGAAGTACCGCCAGGGAGTGTGCCGGGTAGGCGGGAGGCGCCGCGCGCCGCACGGCTGTGCAAGCCCGACTGGCGCCGGTTTCCTCCCGCCCCCCTATCAACCGTACGTAGGGTTTTCCCCTATACGGCTGGAAGCGAGCGCATCTCAGTGGCGGCGTTCCCCGACATGAACCGTTCGGTGGGCGCACCGACCCGCCCTTCCGACCCGTCCGGTCCACCCGGGTTGGCCTGCCGCCTTCGCCGCCGCCGCAGGACATGACCATCAGACACGCAGCCCATACGGGCACTATGTCCCGGCGCGTGGTAGCCCTCACGGGCACTACGCCTGGCCTTTCCCCAAGCGACGGCCACGCTCGCCCAGAGGCCCTTCGCTCGAGCGAGGTTGTGTTGTCCTCGCCGTCATCACTACTACGGCCTCAGCCGCCAATCTCCACGCCCTCCCGACGACTTCCCGTTTCGCGGTTATACGCCGGGCCCTCGCCATACGGTCGGGTCTTGGCTGACGTGGAGACCTTCCCCGCTTTGAGACATCGATCCTTCCCTTGGTGCCACCGCCCATACGCCGGGGAGCCCTGCGGGTGCACGCGTCCGATCTCTTCCCCGCAGACACTGGCCTTCGCCCTCCTTCGACAGGCTCGGCGCTCCCAACTCCCACAGTTGGCATTGAGCACTCCCCAAAGGGGGCTCTTAGTGGGACACGGTAACGACGCTGCAGCGATTTGAGGTGGACCGGGTTCCGCGGAGACTGGGTTAGGTGGGTTCGGGGGTCGTTTGGTTGTTGGTCTTGATGTTTCTGTCAGCGAGTATGTCTGTTGACCTTAGAGCGGAGAGGCCACGCGGGAGCGCTCGTCCCTTGACCGCTGTTGTCGCGGCCTGAGCGGAACCCACGCTGGGGCAGCGCGGCCGTTGACGGAGAGAGCAGACAGTCGGACGGAGGAATCGACGCCGACCGCCGGGACGTGGCTCGTCGTGAGCCCGTCTGTGGCGCTGGTGAGGATCGCCGCGGCCGGATGGTCGGCCGGGTTCGTGGCGCCCGGCGTGTGGACTGCCTCGAACTCCACGGGCGGGATGTCGCCGAGCGAGCTGTGCAGCCGGTCGTGGTTGAACCAGGCGACCCATTCGACGGTCGCGAGCTCGACCTCCGCGCGTGAGCGCCACACGCGGTCTGAGATCAATTCGGTCTTGTAGGAATCAACGAACGACTCCGCGAGCGCGTTGTCATATGCGTCGCCGACAGTGCCGATCGAGCCGAGCACGAGGTGGTCGGTCAGCGTCTGCGTGTAGTCGCCGCTGGTGTACTGCGAGCCGGCATCACTGTGGTGCACCAGCTGCACGTCGGCGCCGTGCTCACGAAGCCCAAGCGCCATCCGCAACGCGTCCAAAACGAGCGTGTCACGCATGTTCGCAGCGAGCTGCCAGCCGACGACCATCCGCGAGTACACGTCGATCACGAAACTGAAGTACAGGACGCCCTCCCAGCACCGCAGATACGTGAAATCGCAGACCCACAGGGCGTTCGGTCGTTGCGCGGTGAAATCCCGCTCGACACGATCAGGGCTGCGCAGCGCCCGCGGATCGGTCCTCGTCGTCCGCCACGGCTTCCCGCGGCGCTTCGCGCCCTGAATCCCATGTTCGGCCATCAGCCGCTGCACCCGACACCGCGGCACCAGCTCGCCGGCACGCACAAGCGCCTTCCACATCCGCCGATACCCGTACGCGAAATAGTTGCGCTTGTGCGTCTCGCGGATCACCCCGAGCAGTCGCTCGTCCTCGACCTCGCGATCGGACCGCTCGCCGGTCGCGCGCTGGTAGTACGCAGACGCCGACACGTCCAGGGTCCGGCAGACGGGCTCGACCCCGAAGCGGTCGCGATGCTGATCGACATACGCGCTCACCTCGTTCGGTCCGGGTCGAGCTCCTTCGCGAAAAACACGGAGGCCGATTTCAGGATCTCATTCGCGCGCCGCAGCTCGTGCACCTCGCGCCGCAGCTTGCGGATCTCCTCGCGCTCCTCCGTGCTCAGGATGTTCGGCCGCTGGCCGCTGTCGGCCTCCGCCTGGCGCACACGCTTACGCAGCGCTTCTGGGTGGACGCCCAGGTCGGCGGCGACGTGAGCGATCGGACGCTTCGACTCGAACACGAGTCGAACGCCACGGTCCATCAGCTCATCGGGATACTTCTTCGGTCGTGGCATGAACGTGGAGTTCCTCTCCCGAGGACCGAAATCCTCGTTTCAAGGTCTCCGTCAAACAGTGAGCGCATTCATTGACGAGCACCGCGCGCTTCGGGGTCGAGGCCATCTCTGCCAGACCCTGGGCGTGTCAGCGTCCGCCCACTACCAGCGGGCGACCGGCGAGCGGTCCGATCGCGCGGTCGGCGACGAACGGCT
>JADGPN010000581.1 GCA_017882465.1 Solirubrobacteraceae bacterium | reverse complement strand
CAGAATTCTCAGCCCAAGCCCGGATGCCACCAACGGCGCATTGCGCGTCACGAGTCGTGAGGCGGGGGGTAATGGTGTTGACTGCGGGGTCGGTGCGGGACTCCTATCGGCGTCATCCCACCGGCCCGGTGGCTTCGTCCCTATCTGATTGAACGCGCAGACGTTCTAACCCCTCTTGCTTGCGCGTGACCCCAATGGGAGGGACGGGAAGGCTCGAAGATGACGATGCGGACGGAACACAATCGGGCGGTACGGAGGCGAGCCGCGGTGATACGCGATCGCGGGTCGCGGCGGCTCGTCGAGCCGGCCATTGACGCGTTGCGACGCCTGAACACTCGGCGAGCGGATGACACCCGGATCAACGCAGACCCGAGCGGTCCGAGCGAGTTCCGCTACGGGCACCTCACCCAATCGCACGACCACTAGAGAGACCTACCGATGCCACATCCCGACGAACCGAACCCCCGAGTTGAGCTCCCAGCCGAAGGTCCGGAACGCAACCCCGAGGCCGCTCCGGCTCGCTCGGTGCGGCGTGCGACTGCGAGGCGCGCGAGCAATAGGCGCGCCACGGCGCGCCACCGTCAGACCGACACCAACGCGAGCATCATCGAGTTCCTCGCTCAGCACCCGGGGAGCACCACCGGTGACCTCGCTAAGGCGCTGAACCTCGATCCCGGAAATGTCGCCACCCGCCTGACCCAGCTCACGAAGGCCGGCGAGATCAGAAGGGCAACACACGGCTACCGCACGAAGTAGGCGGCGCGACTTACGATGACGGATGACCATGGCCTTTGAAATCGGCACGACGCGCTTACCGACTTCAAAGGCCATGGTCATGCCTAATCGTTCGTGCTCGCCGCAGGCGCGCGGCTCGCGGTTGATCTCGTCGATCTAGCACCCGAGCCGTCCCAATCGTGCGAACACGTCAGATACTCGTAGCGACGACCGCGCGGACCGATGACGCGTGCGCTGTTCCGGGCAATCGGTCGTTGGCCAATCAGGCCCCGTCGGGCGTCGATTGCCGGCGACAGCCGGCGGCCGACGCTGCCGCGGTTGAGTTCGCCCCGCCTGCGCGCTGCGGCGTAGCGCTTGATGCTCGTCATGGTCCTCAGCCTGCCGTCCCTCGGTTGGAGTCGCTCGGAAGGAAAGGGCTCGAAGTAGGGGTTGGTCCCGGAGGCGTGGTCGGTGACGTCGACGACTCGGTTGATCTCGGGCACTGTCTGGGTGATGGCCACCTCGATCCCTTGGCTGAGCGTGACGGTGGCCATGCCGCATCCCTGGCATCCGCCGCCGAGGCGTAGGTAGGCGGTGGCGCCTTCGATGGCGGCGAGCTTGGCGTGCCCGCCGTGGCTTGCGATGCTCGGGTTGACGTCGCGGTCGAGCACGGCCATCACGCGACGCGCGAGTTCGGTGTCAAGCCCGCCCGTGGGTGACGGCCGCGGTGGACCCGGCGGCGGGCTGGGGCGACCGGCTCCCGGGCTCATGGGCTGGGGAGCAACGTCCACGCCGTGGCCGACGTCGGCGGCGGCTCGATCTGACTGTCTCGCAGCCGCAATCGGCGGCGGGTTCACGAGCCCTGGTTTCGACTGCGAGGAGGGCTCCTCGAAGGCGACCCGCGCCCTGCATTGCGCTCGATGCAAGGCTGCCGGCAACGATCGACCGAGACCCGGTTTGCGGCACTACGCAGCCGGCGAGCGCTCCGGCGTTAGCCGCGAGCAGGCGCTTAGAGCAAGCACCAACGGCGACCGCCGAGTGCTTGCTCGCGGCGGAATCTGCTGGCGTCTGCAAGCGTTTGGTCTCGTGACGCCGGCTTGTGGTTTCGCGTGGATCCAGCAGCGACGGATGCGCCGCCGACGCCGAACGCGGCGCTTCTGCTTTCGCCCACGAGCACGCGTCCGCTCGTCCTCGCCCGTGCCAACCGCGACGCTGCCAGAGATAACGACCGAAGCGCGGCGGCGAGCGCTACGTCAACCTCGGCTTGGACTTGCGTGACGGAATCCGCGAACTTTGTCCGCCCGTGTCCCCGACACACGCCCGCGAGGGCTCCATCCTCGCCACTGTGGAATCCGCGCGGACACATCTAAGGGACACGAGTGACACCGCTCCTTGGTCGGGTGCTGCGGAGGCCGCACGGTGAGGTCTGATCGCGTCCGCCAGAATGCTCCGGCTAGTCTCTGTCCGTGGAGAGTCAAGCGGCCTGGCGGCGGGTCCCGCGTTTGCGTGTTCCGCCTATCGGCGTCCTCTGGCCGATCATGGCCGTGCTGGTCGCACTTTACGCTGCCCACGAGGGCCTTGGGCTGGGAGGCCGGGGCGTCGACGGCTTCTTTGATGACTGGATCAACGATGGGTTGCTGTGGTGCGCCGCGGTCGCGTGCCTCGTGGGAGCGCTGCGCGCAAGCCGGAGCCGCGTGGCGTGGCTGCTGGTCGCCCTCGCGCTCGCGAGCTGGGCTGTCGGCGACACGATCTGGAGCATTCGCTTCGGGGTCGCCGCCGTAGCACCGTCGACGAGCATTTCAGACGTTTTCTGGCTCGCCTGGTATCCGCTGATCGTCGCGGCGCTGGCGCTGCTGGTCCGGGACCGGGTCCCTGGCTTCGAGCTTCACCGCTGGATCGACGGCGTCGCGGTGATGCTGCTCGTTGCGACGCCCTGGGTGGCCCTGTTCCTGCAGCCGGTCGCGGAGCACTCGAGCGCCTCGGGGCTGGCCGTTGTGCTCGACTTTGCGTATCCGCTGGGCGACGCGGTCCTCGTCGGGGCGATCCTCGGGGTGTTTGCCGTGATGGCCTGGCGCCCGGGTCGGATGTGGCTGGCGCTCGGTGTCGCGCTAACGGTGATGGGGGTTGCCGACGCGGTCAATTCGGTGCAGGCCCTGGGGCACTCTCATGATCGGGGCGTCTACGATGCCGCATGGGCGGGCGCCGCCATTCTGGTCGCCTACGCGGCCTGGCGACCGCACCCCGGTCGACTCGAGCGGCGAGAGGTGACCGGGTGGTCGGCGATCGCCCTCGCGCTCGCGGCCCAAGCCCTAGCCGTGTCGATCCAGACGTACGCCATCTTCGACGAGATCCCACGGAGCGAGCGCATCCTGACCGTGATCGTACTGGTGATTGCCACGATCCAGATCGTAGTCAGTCGGCCTCGCCCGCGATCC
>JADGPN010000580.1 GCA_017882465.1 Solirubrobacteraceae bacterium | reverse complement strand
TGAGCAGATACGCCCGGTAGAGGGTCTTGTTGGTGTCGGCGATCTCAGCGAGGCTGGTGCGCTGCTCGGTGGTCAGGTCGGGCGGATTCTTGCGGGTCGCCCACATCGCGTGCCGATCGGTGATCCCGGCCTTGGTTATGGTGCGTACCCGCACCTTGTCCAGTGCCTTCATGGCCCAGGCCACGACATGAAACCCATCCAGGCAAATCAGCGCCTGCGGCGCGCGTGCACGCACCAGGGCGTGGATCCATTCCGCGCCGTCGCAGCTGACGTGGGTGAGCAGCTTCGCCCGCTCGGCGCCGAGCTGGTCGAAGAACCGGCCCAGCGTGTCCTGGTTGCGGCCCTCGCCGGCCCACACCAGCCGGCCTGTCATGTGGTCAACCACGCACGTCAAGTAGCGGTGCCCCTTGCGGTAGGCGATTTCGTCGATGCCGATCCGCGACAGTCCCGCGAGCAGGTCGTTGGTGTCGCGGCCATCGGCAACCACCCTGGTCACGATCGCCGCCACGGTGCGCCAGGCGATCCGCAGCAGCACCGTGAGCACGCTCAATGCGGTGTGCGCGGCCAGCCACGCGCAGGTGTCCTCGAACGCCCAGGTGTGTTTGGCGCCCGGCCGCGCCCACGGCACATGCGCGACCACCACCCCATCTTCTGGGCATTCCACCCGCGGCACCGCGGCCTGCAGATACGCCTTTGTGGTCCCCACATCCAGGGTCCGCCACCGCCTGATCCCGTCCCCGTCCCGGCCCCCCGCGTCATACCCCGGACACCGCTTCCGACACCGCGAACAACGGCCCGCCTGCGACGCCTTGGGCCGCACCGACAACACCAGCACCTCGGTGGCCTTCGGCTGCTTCTCCCGCGAGGTCTCGGTCTCGATCGTCACGTCCTCGATCACCATGTTCTGGTCACCCAGACCGGTCGCGAATACCCTGGAAATGCGCAACGCCGTAGCTCCTTCTTCGTCTTGAACCCTGAATCAGTCCAAAACGTAAGCAGGACACGGCGTTGCGCCCAAACCCCCAGCTCACGGACCCACTACAACGTCACAAGAGATGGGAATGGGCGCTGGCGCGCCCGCTCGCGGGTGGATGAGAATCGGTGTGTGCGTCGCCCGCTGACGTCGATACGGCTTGGCCCGTTTAGGCCGTACAAGAGATTGACGCTGGAGCCCCACCCTCGGGTGTCCCCCGGTTGCCGCTATGAGCGCGAGTACCAGTCTCTAAGTTCATGTTACGGGGCTCCGCGGGCGACGCGCGCCGCTGTCAACCCGAGCCGGAAGGAGGATTGGACGTGCAAGTTCTCTACGAGCGGTGCGCTGCTGTCGATGTCGGTAAGGATGTGATCGCGGTGGCTGTGCGGCTGCCCGGTGACGGGCCGGACGGCCGGGCGACGCTGAAGCGCACTTTCAAGACGTTCTACGGGGTGCTCGGTGCTGCCGCGCGCTGGCTGACCGGTCAGGGTGTCACGCATGTGGCGATGGAGGCCACAGGGATCTACTCGATGCCGGTGTATCACGCACTGATCGAGCACGGTGATTTCGAGCGAGTGCTGGTGTGCAACGCCGGACACGTCAAGAACGTGCCGGGCCGCAAAACAGACTTGTCCGACGCCGAGTGGTTGGTGCGGCTGCTGGAGTGCGGACTGCTGCGGGGCAGTTTCATCCCGCCGGCCGACGTCAAGGCGGCTCGGGATGTGATCCGTTACCGCACCAAGCTGACCGAGTCGCGCACCAGCGAGTTGCAGCGCCTCGGCAACGTGCTCCAAGACGCCGGCATCAAGATCGACTCGGTGGCATCCAAGCTCGCCACCCAGTCGGCGCGGGCGATGGTGGAGGCGCTGATCGACGGGGAACGCCGCCCGGCGGTGCTGGCCGATCTGGCCAAGGGGCGGATGCGGGCCAAGATTCCGGATCTGGCGCGGGCGCTGGAGGGCCGCTTTGGCGATCACCATGCATTGATGTGCCGGCTGCACCTTGAGCACCTCGACCACCTGGAGGACATGATCGCCGAACTCGACGCCCAGGTCGAGGAGATGATGGCGCCCTTTCGACCTCAGCGGGACCTGCTCATCAGCATCCCCGGTATCGGACCGCGAGCCTCGGCCGCGATCGTGTCGGAGATCGGCGCCGACCCCGGCAGCTGGTTCCCCACCCCAGAGCAGCTGGCATCGTGGACGGGCCTGTGTCCGGGCAACCACGAATCGGCGGGTAAACGCCATCACCGGAAACGTCGCAAAGGCAACCAGCACCTGCAGCCCTGGCTGGTCGAGTGCGCCTGGGCGGCCGTGCGCACCGACGGGTACCTGCGCTCGTTCTACCGCCGACAGGTCCGCAAGTTCGGCGGCTTCGGCAGCCCCCTGGCCAAGAAGAAAGCAATCATCGCGGTCGCGCACAAACTGATCACCATCGTCTGGCACGTGCTGACCACCGGCCGCCCTTACCAGGATCTCGGTGCCGACTACTTCACCAGCCGCCTCGACCCCGAGATCGAGACCCGTCGCCTCGTCGCCAAACTACAAGCCCAGGGATACACCGTCACCCTCGAACCCGCCGCCTGACCACTTAAATACGCGCCGCCACAAGATAACCCGACTCCGCCGGGTGGCTTCGCCTGCGGTGGTCACCTCGATTCACGTACCAGCCCCGATTCTGGCACCATTGCGGAGATGGATGCGCGTTCGGGGCCGGGTCTCAATGATCCGTTCGAAGAGGCGATTGACGACGCGCTGAGCTCCCTGCCGGCCGATCTCCGTGCGGCGATGAGCAACGTCGAGATCGTCGTCGAGGACGAGCCTCCCGACGGGCAGCCGCTGCTCGGCCTGTACCGCGGCGTACCGCTGCCGCGAAGGAGCAGCACGTACAGCGGAGTGCTTCCCGACAAGATCAGCATCTTCGGCGGGCCGATCACGCGACTCGCTGCCGGCGACGCGGATCGTCTACGCCGCGAGGTCAGGCACGTCGTGCTCCACGAGATTGCGCATCACTTCGGGATCAGCGACGAGCGGTTGATCGAGCTCGATCGCTACTGACGTGGTGCTGACAGTGTGTGCATGCGCGCCGGCGGGGCGCGCACGAAGACTGCCGCGACTGAGGAGCTGAATGTGGCCAGGCCCAACCCCGGGCGCAAACCCCGGTCCGAGAACCGGCGGCTTACTGAGTC
>JADGPN010000579.1 GCA_017882465.1 Solirubrobacteraceae bacterium | reverse complement strand
GTGTACGTCCACTTGAACGGTTTGGCGGTCTGGTTGTAGGTCTCGATGTAGGCGAGCATCTGCTGCGCGAGGTCTTCCTCACTGGTGAAGATCCCGTGCTTGAGCAGCCTGCGCCAGAGGATCGAGAAGAAGATCTCGATCTGGTTGAGCCACGACGCATGCTTCGGGGTGAACTGAAAGCTCCACCGCGGATGCTCCGTCAGCCACTGCTCGACCTCGGCGGTCCCGCGTGTGGAGAGGTTGTCTGAGACCGCCACGATGTTCTGGCCGCCGACCACGGGGATGTCGGCGTCGAGGAGGTCCAAGAACCGGATCAGGTCCCACCGGTTGCGGGTCTTGGATGCCATCCCGAGCACCTCGCCGTGATGAACCTTCAGCGCGGCAAACAGGCACTGCGTACCGTTGCGGGTGTACTCGCTCTCCCGCCGCGCCGGCTGACCGGGCTCAGGCGCGGTGTCGGGCGCGATCGCCGCCTTGGCCTGGATCCCCGTCTTCTCATCCAGCGAGACGACCAGCACGTTCTCGGGCGGATCGACGTACAGGCCGCACACCTCACCGCAGCGCTCCTCGAACTCGGGCTTGGAGAAGTCGCTCATGATCCAGCACTCCGACAGGTGCGGCTTGATCTCGGCCCGCGCCAGGATCACGTGCGCTTGGGAGCCTGACATCCCGACCTCGCTGCCGAGCTCCTCATAGGTCCACCGCTCCCGGCGCGCGCCCTCCGCGGTCGGCTTTGGACGGGTACATGCCTTCGCGATCAACAACGCCCGCGTCACCGGCCCGTGCGTCAACGGCGGCCCCGACCGAGGCGCGTCGCGCAACCCATCAAGACCATCACGGGCATACCGGCCCCGCCACTTCACCACCGTCGGCTCAGAACACCCCACCCGATCAGCGACCTCCAAGCCCTTCAACCCCTCCGCGGCCGCGAGCACGATCCGCGCCCGCTCGACCAGCCGCACCTCAGAACTCGACGCGCCAACAATCCGCTCGAGCTCCGCCCGGTCCTCCGCTCACACTGTGATCTGCGTGATGACACCCATCGCCAACCTCCAGCCTCGCCGAACAAATCGACAAGAACTTCTGGGCAACAGGCACGATACCTACACAACTCAACGAACTTGAAGGATGAACCACTAAGGCTGGGCTCCGCTTCGGAGCTCGGGCGCTACCGCGACGACCCCGCCGCTAGTGGATGAGACCGGCAGGGTTTGCGCAAAGCGCGTACCGGACAGCACCATTCACGTTGCCCCCCAGCAGGGCCAGCGCGACTGGCTGATGACCGCGGTGCTCACCGGGCTAGCGGCCCTGCCATGTGGGCCGGCGCTTCTCCAGGAACGCGCTGACGCCCTCGCGCGCGTCCTCGGTGTCGAAGACGCGCGTGAACTCGCCGCGCTCGGCATCGAGCGCTTCGTGGATGGGAACGTCGATCCCCGTGTACACCGCGCGCTTGATGGCCGCGACGGCCAGGGGCGCCTGCGAAGCGATCCTGTTCCCGAGTTCGAACACCTTGTCCTGCAACTCGCCTGGCTGTACCACCGCGTTGACTAGACCGAGAGCGAGGGCTTGCTCGGCGTCGATGGGGTCGCCCGTGAGCAGCAACTCCATCGCCGCGGTGCGCCCGATCAGCCGGGGCAGCCGTTGCGTCCCTCCCCAGCCGGGAATGATGCCGAGCTTGATCTCGGGCTGGCCGAATCTGGCCGTGCTGCTCGCGACTCGCAGGTCGCAGGAGAGAGCGATCTCGCAGCCGCCTCCAAAGGCGATGCCATTCACTGCCGCGATAACCGGAATGCGGCAGCCCTCGATCTCAGGGGTGAGGCTCTGGCTCCCAACGATGCCCTCACCGCCCGACGTGGCGAATTCGGTGATGTCCGCGCCGGCGGCAAAGAACCTATCTCCATCGCCGGTGATCACCAGGACGCGGCAATCGTCGCTGGCCGCCGCGGCCTCGAGTGCCTCACGAATGCCGGCGATGACCGCAGCGTTGATCGCGTTGGCCGGCGGGTGGGCGATGGTCGCGACGGTCACAGGCCCCCGATGCTCAACCCGGACGCTGTCGTGCAGAACGGTTGCCACGGACTTCTCCCTTCTCGCGAGGACGTCGGACCGATGGTCCGCAGCAGCCATGCTAATGCACCGACTCAGAATCCGCGATACCGTCGCGGCGTCGATCCGCGCGACGACCGCGGCGCTGGCTTGGCGTGACGCCAAGTGCGCAGCAGGCGTGCCTGGAAATGCTGTCCGCGCTGCATACCTGTTCGACCTGCCGCGTTGAGCTTGCGCCAGGGGGCGGCATCTGTCGCCACCGTGACTTCGAGGGCTCGGCAGTGCGCCTCGGTTAGCTCCACCTCGACCCGCTCGAGCGCGGCGTCACGCCGGCAACGAGCCGGCCGGCAAAACCGTAAAGAGGCGTGTCCGGCCGGACGGGCGCCTACGCTTACCCGATGCCCTCAGACATCACAGAAGTCCACTCAGAATTCTGCCCCGGCGCGATCGCCCATCTAGCGCGCCCAACGCATGGACAGCCACGTCCACTCGGATTCTGGGCACACGGCCGAGTTATCTCGGACGCCCGCTGACGCAGCCTTCCCGCGACGCTGCGATCCAGGAACCGGTGAAGGAGGTGAAGTGAGTTGCGAAACCCGCTCGCGATCGGCGTCACCCTCGGTGGTCTACTTCTCGACGTCGTCGTCCCTCGGCCCAAGCCTGCTCCTGGCTGTGCGCATGAGCCCTCTCCCCTCTCCCTGCGCAGCGACTCGACGACACCGCGGCGCGCGACAATGACCGAAGAGTACGACAGGCCGCCGGTCGCGAGCGGTGATCGCAGCTGACCGGAAGCGGTCCCCGCTGACCCGGGGCTCGCGTCGCAATGCTCAAGCGTGAGGGCACGTCGGGCATCGCAAGCGGCCTTCTCCGCCACTCTGCGGTGGTTGAGCAGGCGGAGTATCGCCGTGCCGTCATCGCAGCTGCAGATCGCCGCGCCCGTGGTGGCTGTGGCGCGGCGGCAGGTAGTGGTGGCCCGGTGGGGAAGGGGTCGCCGCGCCAGCGGCGGGACGGCTCGCGCCCATTGCGCGCTGTGTCAGCCGGAGCTCGCTCAGAACCACCGGAGTTTGGTTCGGGATCTGCAGGCGGCGCTGGAGGACTGGGATCGCTGCCTGGGGGTCGCC
>JADGPN010000578.1 GCA_017882465.1 Solirubrobacteraceae bacterium | reverse complement strand
CGACATCCTCGCCGACTGTCAAGGATCACGGGAATTCCCCAGGTGTGATCACGGGGATTCCTCACGTTGGGGGTGGCCTGTGATGGCGGGTCGGAGGGCGTTGATGGCGTCGCGGTGGCGGCGCATGCGGTAGCTGTCGCCGGTCACGGAGATGACGCTGGCGTGGTGGAGTAGGCGGTCGAGGACGGCGGTCGCGACGGTGGTGTCTTCGAAGATCTGACCCCAGTCGGCGATCCCTCGGTTGGTGGTGAGGATGATGCTGCCGTGTTCGTAGCGGCGGCTGATGACCTGGAAGAGATGGCTGGCGGCTTCGCCGGGCATCGGCAAATATCCAAGCTCGTCAACGATCAGGACCTGCGGTCCGGCCCAGAACCGCATGGTGTTCGCCCAGCGGCCGTCGATCGCTGCGCGTGATGTGCGGGCGACGAGGTCGGCGGCGGTTGTGTAGTAGACGCGGTAGCCGGCGTGCACGGCACGGTGCCCGAGCGCGATAGCCAGATGTGTTTTGCCGACTCCGGGCGGGCCGATCAGCAGGCAGTTGGATTTCTCCTCGACGAACCGCAGCGTGGCGAGGTCCTCGACGAGTCGGCGGTCGAGGGTGGGTTGTGCGGTGAAGTCGAACTGCTCGAGCGTCTTGTGGGCAGGGAGTCGGGAGAACCGCATCCGACCATCGAGGCGGCGTTGCTCGCTCGCGTTCACCTCGACCTGGAGGAGGTCGTGCAGGAACCTCGTGTAGCCCGGCTTCTCCCGCTCAGCGGCCTCCAATGCCGGTGCGAGCGCGTCGGCCGCGGCGCCCAGCTTCAGGTACGCCAGATGTGAGCGGAGCTGCTGGTAGATCGTGTCGGCGCTCATCAGCACGCCACCTCCGCGAGCTTGGCGTAGTCGGTCAGCGACACGACCGGCGCGACCGTGGGGGTCTGGCCGTGGAGCTTGGCGAGCTCGGCGAGCGCACCGTCGCCGGGCGGCCGGTTCGTCTTGCGCCGACACGAGGTCTGGGTCGTGAACGCGTCCAAGACCGCACGCTCGAGCTGTACCGCATGCTCGCTGCTGCGGACAGTCTGCTCCGCGCCCGCCGGGGCGCGGAGGTGCGTCGCGACCTTGATGCCGGTCCTCGTCACGATCCGTAGGTGCGGCTCGCCGACGCGTGCTCGGACGGTCAGCGGCTGGCTGGCGTAGCCCGGCGGGACGCTGTATTGGTTGGTCTCGAACGTGACCAGCGCGCTGCGGGAGCAGACACGCTCAACAACGATCTCCGCCGGGAACGCGAGAACGGGCAACGCCCGCAGCGGCTCGGAGCTGCCGAGCTCACCGACCGTGCTCCCACGCCGACCACGCCGGTCAGACACGTTGATCGCGAACGCGTCGAGTGACTGCTGAGCCTCGAGCATCGAGGCGGCCTTCGCGGTCCGCCACCAGCGACCGCCGATGAACTTGATCGCTGCCTCGACGACACCCTTGCGCTGCGGGCGATGCGGTGGGCAGATCGCGACGTCGGTGCCGTAGTGCTTGGCCATCTGCGCGAACTGCGGGTTCAGCCGGTCAGTGTCCGGGATCACCGCGGTCGCCATCCGGTCGACCCGCCACACCCGGGCGCTCCCGCCCAGGCCGAGGAGGATCTCGTGCAGCGCGCCGGCCAAATGCCCGAACGTCATCTGCTCGCAGAACGCCGCCCGGAACCGGCCCGAATGCGACAACGCCCCGACCAGCAGATAGGCAGGCTGCCCCCACGGCGTGTCGGGCAGCTCCAGCCAGTCCCACTGGATCTCCTCACCAGGCGGATGATCGATCTCCGTCGTCGGCGCGTTCCCGCGGCGCTGCTGGCAGACCAGGCACACCGGCCGCAGCCCCGTCCGCCGCAGCTCCCGCACCAACGTCGGATACGACCGCTCAAAGCCAGCAGCAGCCAACTCGTCCAGCAGCGTCACCGCGGGCAGGTGCGGGTCCTCGACGAACCTCGCCGCGATGTACCCGCGGAACGGCTCCAAGCAACTCGCAGCTGCCTCGCGGTCCTGCCCGGGTCCTTCGCCGGCCAGGTACCGGCGGATCGTCTTGCGATCACGACCCGTGTGACGGCTGATCGCTGACTGCGACCAACCGCGTGCGTGCAAAGCGTGGATCTCCACGTCGTCCTCCTCTGTGAGCATCCCCTCAGGGGCTCCCTTCCTGATCGATGGCGTCAAGCACCACCGAGACTGGAGGGGCGCCCCGACAGACCGCGCCCGCGAGCGGGGAAGGACTCCGGCTCGGCCGTACGGACCTCGCCTGCGTCCATCCCCGCGCACGCGGCTTCTATGCGCTACCCGCCTGGGGAATTCTGGTGATCAGGACTGGGGAGAAAACCGTGATTCCGCCCATTTCCTGCTGAACATATTTTTGAGCGCGTTAGAGGCTCTCGAGGAATGCGAGCAGGGGGTCTGGTGGCTTGTAGCGTCCGGGCTTGGCGTTCGGGGGGGCGGTGCGATCGAGCGCGCGGCGTTTCAGTTCCATGTCGGCGTGGATGTACTTGTTGGTGGTGTCGAGGGTTTCGTGCCCGAGCCACAGCGCGATCGTTGCGGTGTCGATCGGGGTGGGGGCGTGCAGCATGCGCATCGCTGCGGTGTGACGCAGCGTGTGCGGGGTGATGTTCTTGGTCTGAAGCGATGGGCAGCGGTCGCTCGCAGTGGCGGCGTGCTTGACGACGAGCCGCCAGATCGCGCCTCGGGTGAGGTGCTGTCCGCTGCGGGTGGGGAACAGCGGGCTGGTGGGCTGCCCTGCGCGCTCGCGTAACCACTGCTGCAGTGTTCGTCGGGTGAGGCGGCTGAGTGGGGTGCACCTCTCTTTCCTGCCCTTGCCTCGACATCGAACCCAGCCGGCATTGTCGAGTTGGAGGTCTTGTAGGCGCAGGCTTGCGAGCTCGGAGGCTCTGAGCCCGGTCTGGACTGCGAGGAGCAGCAGCGCGTGGTCGCGGCGGCCGGTCCAAGACGAGCGGTCCGGCGCGGCGAGCAGCGCCTCGATCTCGGGTTCGGTGAGGTAGCTGATCATGGTGGTGTCGAATCTCTTCTCCGGGATCGCGAGCACCCGTGTGATCAGCTGTGCGTGCTCGGGCGCTTTCAATGCGGCGTAGTGAAAGAAGGAGTGGATCGCGGTCAGCCGGGCGTTGCGGGTTCGGACGCTGTTGCCGCGCTCTTGCTCGAGATG
>JADGPN010000133.1 GCA_017882465.1 Solirubrobacteraceae bacterium | reverse complement strand
CGACGCATGGCCCTCCAGATCAAGCGCTACGGGCGCTCGTTCCTGATCCTGATCGCGCTGATGATCGTCGGCACCGCGTCCGGCTTCTACATCCTGCTCCACCAGCGGCTCCCGAACCCGCTCCAGACCTTCTACTCGGTCGACGCGGCCTTCCCGACCGCCGCGGCCGTGGTGCCGGGTCTGGGCGAGCCGGTCAACGTGGCCGGCGTCCACGTGGGTCAGATCACCGGCACCTCGCTGCACAACTGACAGGGGGTCATACACATGGAGATCGATCCCAACAAGATGCGGCGGCTGTACCTCAACGCGGCAGCCGACCTGGTGCCCAACACCCCGCTCAAGGACATGCAGGTCGACATCTACCCCGGCAGCCCGTCGGCCGGCGTGCTGCCGCACGGAGCGACGATCCCGATCGCCCAGACCACCTCGCCGACCGACTCTGATGACCTGCTCGACTCGCTGGACAGCGACACCCGCAGCTGGTTCACCAGCCTGATCGCCAACCTCGACCAGGGCACCACCGGCCGCGGCAAGGACATCAAGGCGCTCCTGACCGCGCTCGGTCCGACCTCGGCGCAGCTGCGCCAGGTGGGCGACCTGCTGGCGGCCCGCCGGCACGTGATCGCCCAGCTCGTCCACAACTTCGGGGTGCTGACCAAGGCCACCAGCGCCAAGGACGCGCAGCTCCAGACGGTCGTGCAGGCCGGCAACACCACGATCCAGGCCCTGGCCGGCCAGGACGTGGCCCTGCGCAGCGCGATCGAGCGCCTCCCCGGCACGCTCGCGACCACACGGACCACGCTCGCCGACCTGACCACGTTCTCGACCGTCCTCGGGCCGACCGCCACCGCGCTGCTGCCGACCGCCCGCAAGCTGCCGAGCACGCTGAGCGGCGCCAGGACCCTGTTCGAGGGAGCGGCGCTGATCCCGCTGGCCCAGATCCCGCCGTTCGTGAACGCGGTGCTCCCGCTGGCCAGCCAGCTGCCGGGGGTGACCGGCAACCTGAACACGGAGGTCCCGCAGCTGATCTCCTCGTTCAAGGTGCTCAGCTACACGAGCAACGAGCTCGCCTACAACGGCGGTGGCGGCAACCCGGGCTTCCTGTACTGGCTGTCCTGGTTCGCCCACAACATCAACTCGATGCTGTCCGTCGCCGACGCCCACGGGGTCGCGTGGCGAGGACTGATCATCGTCTCCTGCGGCAGCCTCAAGGGCTCTGTCGTCGGCCCGCTGCTCGAGACGCTGCTCGGAACCACCTTCGGATGCTAGAAACGAGGAGCGAGCCCCAGTGGTGACCCAGGCGCCCAAGCGGTCGGCCGTCATCGCCGCGCTCGCCTTCACCCTCTCCTGCATCGGGTTGATGGTGTTCATGTGGACGCAGTTCGGCGGCACCATTCCGTTCAGCGCCCAGGGCTACCGGATCAAGGCGCTGTTCAAGGAGACGGGCCTGCTGGTGCCCAACGTCGACGTCCGCATCGCCGGCGTCAACGTGGGCAAGGTGACCACGGTGCAGAACCAGGGCGTCAAGTCCCTGGTGACGATGAACATCCAGCGGCAGTACGCGCCCATCCCCACGGACACGCAGGCGATCCTGCGCCAGAAGACGCTGCTCGGCGAGGCCTACGTGATGCTCTCGACCGGCACCGGCACGGGGCCGAAGTTCCCCGACGGCGGCACGATCCCGACCGCCCAGATCCAGGACACCCAGCAGCTCGACCAGGTGCTCGGGTCCTTCGACACGCCGACGCAGAAGAGCCTCCAGGCGCTGCTCCAGGGAACGTTCACCGCGCTCGCCGGCAACGGCCAGAATCTCAACGACGCGATCGGCAACCTCGACCCGGCGCTCAACGAGCTCTCGGCCGTGGTCGGCGTGCTCAACGACCAGCAGAGCAACCTCCAGAGCCTGATCACCAACACCGCGTCCGTGCTGACCACGCTCGGCAACCACTCGGCCGATCTCCAGAGCCTGATCACCGCCGGCGATCAGGTCTTCTCCGAGACCGCCGCGCGCGACGCCTCGCTGACCGCCACCGTCAACGCGTTGCCGCCGTTCCTGTCGCAGCTGCATACGACGCTGACGACGCTCAACACCACGCTGGGGATCGCCCAGCCGACGCTTGCCGCGCTGCGACCGGTCGCTCCGCTGCTGACCCCGGCGGTGGCCGAGACGATCGCCCTTTCGGGCCCGGCGATCCACCTCCTGCACGAGGCGCCGAGCCTGCTGAGCGCCGCGCAGGCGGCGCTCCCGTCGATCACGCGCTTCTCGACCGCGTTCAAGCCCGCGGTCGACGCGTTGCTGCCCGCGGCGCGCGAGATCACGCCGGTGATCAACTTCCTGGGGCTGTACTCGGGCGAGCTCCAGGCCGCGATGTCCAACCTGGGCGCCTCGCTCCAGGCGGTCGCGCCGGCCAACACGACCTCGGATGCCACCGGCACCCCGGTCGGCATGGCCCACTACCTGCGAGCGGTCGTCCCGGTCAACAACGAGTCCGTGTTCGGGCAGTCGGTGCGCGCGCCGACCAACCGCCACAACTCCTACTACTCACCCGGCGAGCAGAACAACCTCGGCACCGGCGGACTGCTGTCCTCCGATTGCAACAACACCAGCGACCAGCCCCAGGTGCCGCTCCTGTCGAGCTCGGGCAACGTGCCCTGCCGCGTCCAGCCAGCCTTCAACTGGGGCAGCGCGGCGCCCACCCACCCGTCGAGCTACTACCCGCACCTGACCCGGTCGCCGCTGCCGAAGCCCTGACGGGTTGTCGCGGGTTTCGTGCGTCTGTTAGACCCCGTGCGCCTGGCGCCTAGCCTTGGGGCGAAGGGCGGCTCGCCGCCGCACTCGAGCACGCCGAGCGGTGGCGCGAGCGCCGCCCGCCGAATACGGTACCCCTCGCGAATCACACGATCCAGGGAGATCCCGCCTGATGCCGACTGTCCGTGAAGCCGCCTTTGACCTGTTCCGTGCTCACGGGATGACGACCATGTTCGGCAACCCGGGATCGACCGAGCTGCCGATGCTGGCCGATTTCCCGGACGACTTCTCCTACGTGCTCGGCCTCCAGGAGCTCGTCGTGGTCGGGATGGCCGACGGCTACGCGCAGGCCCGCGGCCGCCCCACGCACGTCAACCTCCACACCGCGCCCGGAGTCGGCAACGCGGTCGGGGGGATCTTCAATGCGCAGGCCAACAAGTCGCCGCTGGTGATCACCGCTGGGCAGCAGGTCCGCGCCCAGGTGACGATCGAGGCCAACCTGACCAATCGCGATGCCACCTACGGCCCGCAGCCGTACGTGAAGTGGAGCCACGAGCCGCCGCGGGCCCAGGACGTGCCGGGGGCGATCGCCCGGGCCATTCACCACGCCACGCTGCCGCCCAAGGGGCCGGCGTTCGTCTCGATCCCGATGGACGACTGGCACGCCGAGGCCGACGAGGACCGCGCCCGCAATGCGGCCGGTCGCACGGTCAGCGGCCGCGCGACGCCCGCTGAGGCGTTGCTGGCCGAGCTCGCCGCCCGTCTCGACGGCGCCCGCAATCCGGTGCTCGTGGCCGGCCCCGACATCGACGCCAGCGGTGGCTGGGACGCGGCCGTGGCGCTGGCCGAGAAGCAGCGGCTCGCGGTCTGGGCCACGCCGGCGCCGGGCGGCGGGCGGATCGGGTTCCCCGAGCGCCACCCCCAGTTCGTCGGCGTCCTGCCGCCCGGGATCGGCGCCGTCGCCGAGACCCTGCGCGAGCACGACCTGGTCCTCGTCGCCGGCTCCTCGGTGTTCCCGTACTACCCCTACATCCCCGGTCCGCTGCTGGCCGAGGGGACCTCGCTGGTGGCGCTCACCAACGACCCCGCGGAGGCCGCGCGGGCGCCGATGGGAGACGCGATCGTCGGCGACGTCGGCCTGGCGCTCGCGCGGCTGCTCGAACTGGTGGGCGCCTCCGAGCGCTCGGCGCCCGAGCCGCGCCCCGAGCCCGGAGACTTCGACGACTCCGAGCCGCTCACCGGCACCGCCGCCATGGCCGCTCTCGCCGATGCCTGGCCCGAGCACGGGATCGCCGTGCTGGAGGCTCCCTCCAGCACGCTGTCGCTGCGCAACCGGCTGCGGCTCTCGCGGCCAGGGTCCTACTACTTCGGCGCCAGCGGCGGCCTCGGCTTCGGCATCTCGGCCGCGGTCGGCGTGCAGCTCGCCCAGCCCGGCCGGCCGGTCGTGTGCGTGCTCGGCGAGGGTTCGGCCCAGTACGGCATCACGGCGTTCTGGAGCGCGCTGGCCTACAAGGTCCCGGTCACGTTCCTGATCCTGCGTAACCAGGAGTACCAGATCCTCAAGTGGTTCGCGCAGTTCGAGCAGGTCAACGGGGCCCCGGGGCTCGACCTCCCCGGCCTCGACGTCGCCGCGGTGGCGGCCGGCTACGGCCTGCCCGCCCAGGAGGTGAAGGGGCGCGAGGAGCTGACCGAGGCGCTGCGCACCGCGATCCCGGCCGACGACGGACCGCGGGTGATCCAGGTCCCGGTGGCCACCGGCATGTGGTTCGACTAGTGCTCACCGTCACCGCCAGACTCGTGAGCCGATGACGCTGCTGTCCCCCGACCCCACCCGTACCGCTCCCAAGGCCTCCATCGCCGCGCCCGACCGTGCCCCGGACTGGGTCGCGGACGGGACGCCCGAGCCGCTTCGCAGCGAGCTGGTCGCGCTGCTCGGCGAGGACCGGGTCCACGCCCGGGCGATCGACATCGTCCGCTACGCCTCCGACGCCAGCCCGTACCGGATGCTGCCGCAGGTGGTGCTCGCCCCCCGCGACCTGGCCGAGATGGTCAAGCTGCTCGGCTACGCGCGCCGCTCCCGCAAGCCGCTCGTGTTCCGGGCCGGAGGCACGAGCCTCAACGGGCAGGCGCAGACCAGCTCGATCCTCGTCGACGTCCGCCGCCATTGGCAGCGCGCGCGAATCGAGGCCGGCGGCGAGCGCGTCCGGGTCCAGCCCGGGATCGTGCTCGGGCGGGTGAACGCCCTGCTGGCCCGTCACGGGCGCCGGCTTGGTCCCGACCCGGCGAGCTCCGACATCGCCTGCATCGGCGGTGTGATCGCGAACAACTCCGGAGGGATGCGCTGCGGCGCGGCTCGCTCAAGGCCGAGCATGGCACCGGCGTGAACATGGCCCCCTACGTGGCGCGCGAGTGGGGTCCCAGGGCCACCGACCTGATGTGGCGGATCAAGGAGCTCGCCGACCCCGACTTCATCCTCGGCCCCGGCGTGGTGCTCAACCGCGATCCGGGCGTCCACCTGCGCAACCTCAAGTCCACCCCGGAGATCGAGGCCACCGCGACCAAGTGCATCGAGTGTGGCTTCTGCGAGCCCGTGTGCCCGAGCCGCAACACGACGACCACTCCCCGCCAGCGGATCGTGGTCCGGCGCGAGATGGTCCGCCAGCCCCCGTCCTCGCCGCTGCTGGCCGTGCTGCTCGAGCAGTACGAGCACGACGGCATCCAGACCTGCGCGGCCGACGGCATCTGCAGCTCCTCCTGCCCGGTCGGGATCGACACCGGCACGCTGATCAAGGAGCTCCGCCGCCGGGAGCGCACGCCGCGCGAGGAGGCAGCCGGGTTGCGCCTGGCCCAGCGCTACGAGGCGGTCGAGCGCGTCGCGCGGGGAGGCCTGCGCGCGGGGCACCTCGCCGCGAGCGTGCTCGGCCAGCGTGCCGTGGCCGAGATCCCCGCCGCGGTGCGGCGCTGTGTCAGCACCGATCTGGTGCCGACCTGGCCCGCCAGCATGCCACCGGCGGCGCCGGGACGGCTCCCCGACACCTCGCGCGACGGTACGGCCGCGGTGTACCTGCCCGCGTGTATCAACCGGATCTTTGGCAACCCCGGCGCCCTCGCCTCACACCCGACCCTGCCCGAGGCACTGGTGGCGGTCTCGGCGCGCGGGGGACTACCGCTGTGGATCCCCGGTGACGCCGCGGGCCACTGCTGCGCGACCCCGTGGAGCTCCAAGGGCTACGCGCGCGGGCAGGCCTACATGGCCCGCCGGACCGCCGCCGCCCTGTGGCGCTGGAGCGACGGCGGCGCGCTGCCGGTGATGATCGATGCCAGCTCCTGCGCCCACGGCAACCGCACCTGTGAGATCGGCCTCGAGCACGAGACCGGGCGCCCCTATGCCTCCTTCGTGCTGCTGCTGGAGGAGCTGACTCGGAGGTGAGGATGCGGGTCAGGACAATGTTCGACACGATGACCGGGCCGCCCGCGGGGCTGTGTAACTCCTGCCGCCATCAGCAGATCGTGCGCAACACGCGCGGCTCGGTGTTCTCGCTCTGCCGCCGGTCCCGGGACGAGCCCGAGCGCTTCTCGCGCTACCCGCGGCTGCCCGTATTGGCCTGCCCCGGCTACGAGCCCAGCGATCCCGACGCTGCGGCGCGGCGCGCCTCGGCCTCGTAGGGATTGCCGGCATAGCCCACGCGCAGGTACGACAGCGGCATCCGCAGAGGGCGGTGCTGCATCTGCCACACGTGGCAGAGCTCATGGCAGATCAGCTCTTCGTCTCGCTCGAGCTCGGGGCCGCGCAGCAGGATCAGGTTCCACATCGCGTATCCGTCGAAGCGCCGGAACCAGGGCGCCCGGAACAGCCACGGGATCGTGAGCACGCGCACGTGGTCGATCCGCACCGGCCCCGGGTACAGGTCGAGCCGGTCGAGCCGCGCCTTGGCCCGGGACAGAGCGGCGCAGGCCTCGGGCTGTCTCATCGCGGGCGGGCCCGGGCCAGCGGTGCTCTCACCGCGCCCGCGCGCTCACTGCGGCGGGAGCGGATCGAGCATGATCAGCGTGCTCCCGTCCTGGGCCTGGACGAGGCTCTGCGAGAACAGCCCGCGGGCGGTGATCTGGTTGACCAGGCCGGCCTCGGGCGCGTTGTGCATCTGCGCCACGGTGGGCGGGAACTGCTCGGGCAGGATCGAGCTGAGCGGCTGGGCGAGGAACGGCGCCAGCTCGTCCTTGACGAACAGCAGGGCCACGCTCAGCGGCTTGGTGTTGGACGCCGCGTTGGCGGTCGGCGGCTTCGTGGTCAGGGTGCTCGGCGTGGTCGTGCGCCCGGGCGGGAGGATCGCGACCACGTTCTGCGTGCCGCTGATGTACTTGAACGCGTACACGGCCAGCTCGAGCGCCTCGCGCCGCAGCAGCAGCAGGCGGTCGGCCGACGGCTGGCCGACGCCGATCGAGCAGTTGCTGCCGCCGATGCCGCACAGGTTGTAGGCGACCGTGTTGCCGCTGAGCACCGAGACCGAGCTGGAGCTGGGGTCCGTACGCACCGCCACGCGCAGCGGGTTGTTGGGATCGCTCAGGTTGACGACCGTGACCACCGCGAGCTGGTCGACCGAGGAGATCCGGTAGAGCGGCGCCACGTGGTCGGCGATCTCCCGCGCCCCCAGCGCGCCGCTGTCAGGCGGCGACCAGGTCGACCACCGCGCGGACTGCGCGGGAGAGCTCTTGCTCGTGCCGGCGGCGACGGCGATCGCGATCGCCGCGATCGCGATCCCGGCCAGCGCGGCGGTGGCGAACCTGAACTTGCCGGCGTGGGGGGAGGTCTCGCGGGTCTGCGCGCTCGAGCGCCACGAGCCGACGCCGGCGTGCTGCATCGGCGAGTCGGCGACGTGCTCGTCGCTGGCGCGAACGATGTGGGGCGTGTCGCTCATACGGTCGGCCATGTCCGGTCGTTCATCAGATCGATGTCGGGTCGCTGCAGGCCGACGCTGTTGAGCAGGTCGACCACCTCGTCCCCGTGCATCTCCTTGCGGTCGATCAGCGTATCCGCAATCTGCGCGATCGCGGGCCGGTTGCTGACCATCAGCGCGTAGGCGGTCACGTAGGCCTGGCCCAGGATCTGCGCCGCCGCTTGGTACTTGTTGCGGTCCGAGAGGATCGCGCCGAGCGGGTTGTCGCCGAGCATGCCCGGACCGCTGGCGCGGTTCATGATCGTCGAGCCGATGTGCTCGAGCCGCTTCAGCACCGCCTCGTGCGCCTCGGCGTCGATGTCCCCGCCGACGTGGAGCGGCTCGGGCCCCATCGCCCACAGCCCCACCATCGCGGCCGCGGTGGCGGTCGCGGACTGCACGTCGCCGCCCACGCCCTGGGAGTTCTCGCCGTAGAACGCCTGCTCGGCGGCCATCGCGCCCAGGGTCATGACCAGGCTGCCCATCACTCGCGAGCGGAACTTCGAGAACCGCTCGTCCTTCTCCATCCCCTGGTAGTGGCCGAGCGAGCCCCCGCGCTTGCGGATCGAGAGGCGGGTCGAGAGCACGTCCTTCTCCAGGAACACATGCCCGGCCGCCGCGTGGCCGGCCTCGTGGATCGCCACCGCGCGCGTCTCCTCGGGCACGTAGTCGATGTTCTGCGCGGTGCCGGTCTCGACGGTGGTCATCGCCTCGACGATGTCTGCCCACCCGAACGAGCGGCGTCCCTCGGAGTGCGCGATCGTCAGTGCCATCGAGCAGCACTGCTCGATCATCGAGGGCGAGTAGCCGTTGGTGATCCGGGCCAGCTCGTCGCGCCGGTGCTCGGTGTCGAGGTCGGGCTCGTGCGACACCCTGGCCAGGTAGAGGTCGAATATGTCCATCCGGTCGTCCTTGGTCGGCGTCCGGAACCAGATATGCCGTCCCATGCGACCCGGCCGGGTCAGCGCCGGGTCGAGCACGCTGATCGGGACGTTGCAGGCGCCGATGAAGTAGATCTGCTCCTGGCGCGGGCCCGGCGTGGGCAGGCGCAGCTTCACGTTGCCCACCTTGCGCGGGACGATGAAGATCGCGTCCAGGAACGTATTGAAGCGGTTGGTGAAGAACTTGCGCAGCACGGGCGGCTCGTCGATCCCGTCCATCACCACGAGCAGCTGGTTGAGCGCCTGTCCGCCGCCCATGTTGCCCGCGCCGAAGCCGGGGTAGAAGCGCTGGATCCGCTCCGTCGTGCGCTCGACGAAGGCCGCGTAGCCGGTGCGCGGCGACTGCGCGCGCTCGGCGAACAGGCGCTCGCGCCAGGCCGCCGACTCGATCACCAGATCGCCGGTGGGCGTCAAAGACCCGTTCGGGCCGTAGAAGCTGAAGTCGTGGATCGAGGTCGGCTGCGCGCCCGCGCCCGCGCCCGCGCCGGCGGCGCCCTGCAGCGCCTGCCGGCGCATGCCGACGGCGTCGATCTCGTCGATGAAGACGATGCACTGACCGCCCCACTTGGCGGCCAGCTTGCGCGCCTTGCGGGCCAAGAACTGGACCGTGAGCGCGTCCATGCCGATGAACATCCCGGCGAATCCCGACCCGGGGATGGTCACGAAGGGGCAGTTGAAGTTGGTCGCGATGGCCTTCGAGATCATCGTCTTCCCGGTGCCCGGGGCGCCGAGGAACAGCAGTCCGCGCTCGCGCTTGCCGCCCGCCTGCTCGAACTCCTCACCTGACTGCCACAGGGTGATCACCCGCGTGATCTCCTCCTTGGCCTCGGCCTGACCGCGGACGTCGTCGATCTTCACTCCCCAGCTGGCATCGCCCGGCTCGTAGCTGCGGATCTGGCGAATGGCGAAGAACAGGAACGGCCCGAAGAAGATCCCGAAATTGATCACGAACAGCAGCGGCAGCTGGATCAGGATCAGCGCCAGCTGGGGCAGCTCGGAGGCCGGGTAAAGCTGTCGCAGGGCCGGGAACGGGTTAAAGAAGGCGCCGTTCACGCCGGCGAAGGCGAACAGGATCTGGCACAGGACCAGGAAGCCGAATACGATCAGCAGCAGAATCGGCAGCCGGCGCCACTTCGTCCGCCAGTACCAGTAGCGCCGCCGCGCGATCAGGTCGTCCTGCTTGACCCTCTCGTCGGCGCCGTACAGGCTCGGCGACGGGATCAGCTTGCGGACGATGATCTCCACCAGGCCGCGGAACATCAGCACCGAGATGACGGTGATCAGCAGCGACCAGATGAGCCCGAGGTGATCGGACTCGTAGAGCACGATCAAGAACGCCGGCGCGGTCAGCAGGGCAACGGCGGTCGCGACCCTGGTCAGGGACCGCCATTCATGGGCGAGAGCGGAGGCATGCTCGTTGATGGGCCCCCTCATCCTTGGGCTCTGCTCAGCGTAGGCCATGGGTTCGACGTGAGGGTACAGACGGTCGCGCCCGCGCGCGAGGGTTGCGAGCGGGTTGGCCGGCCGCGGTGCCGCGTCCCCTGCGGGCGCGTGGAACTCCCGCTCGCCGACCGGTACCGTGCCCCTGGTGCTGCCCGATTGGCCACCCGGGACGGTCACGATCCTGTCGACCAGCGGCGACGCGCCTCACGCGATCCCGGTCTCGGCCGCGGTGCGCGCCGACCCTCAGACGGTTCTGATCGCGCTGGCCGCCGGGCGCAACTCGCTGGCCCGGCTCCGGGCCGATCCGGCGGTGGCGCTCGTGATCCTCGCCCGGGACGACGTGGCGCTGACCGCCCACGGCCGTGCGCGCGTCGTCGAGGAGGAGCTGGTCGAGGGCGTGGTCGCCGTCGAGATCGCCGTCGAGCGGGTTCAGAGCCACCGCCGTGACGCGTTCGTGATCGACACCGGGGTCGGCTGGCGCTGGACCGACCCGGCGGCCGAGGAGCGCGACGCCAGGGTGCGCTCGTCGCTGGCGCGGCTGGTGGGGGAGGGGTAGCGGGATGCACTCCGCGGTGGTCGGATTCGGCCTCGGCTCCCTCCTGGGCCGCGATCTTCGCCGCGGCGAGCACGCCGGAGCCGCACGGAGCTTCGGCGGGGCCGCCCTGCTGGTCGCTACCGGACGCGGTCTTCGACC
>JADGPN010000132.1 GCA_017882465.1 Solirubrobacteraceae bacterium | reverse complement strand
GCAACCTCGTCGAACTACTCACACCCGCGTATGCGGTCCTTGCACGCGCGGCCGAACGTCGAGCGCTCGACGAGTAGCTTGCCGAAGCTCCTCGACCTCCTGCGACCGTACGTGTCGGAAGCTGCGGAATGTTGCCGGCCGGCGGTGCGGTCTACTCGTTTAGGGTGCGGGAGGTGAGCAAGGGCAAGCGAAGTCGGCGGCCGAGCGGTCACCGATGTGGGGGAGGCCGAGATCACCGGCGCGGCGACGATGCGTGAGCGCCCGCTGAACTTCCTGGATCCGCGACCCGGCACCCCGTTCGCGGTCCTCGAGCCGCTCGAATCGCACCAAGCCCTGCTCACGATCGCGGCGTCCCGGCTCGCGTTGCCCGCACCGTGCTGCGCTTCGCCGGCGGGCGCGAGCTGACGCTCGGAGACCTCGGCGCCCGCCAGGGGATGCTCGGCGGTATCAACGCCGTCATCGTGGGCAACTACCTGACCACGCTCGGCCGGGATCCGGCAGAGGACCTCCTGCTGGCCGATCTCGCCATGCCGGTGAAGGCGCACTCCGCGACGTTGTGACCGGCGATCTGCAATGCGACGGTTGCGGGAAGCCGCTGTCTACCGGACGTCGGCCGACCGCCAGCGCGGACTCCAGGTCCCGCCTGCTGCCTGGCGGGCCGGCAGAAAGGCCAAGGCGACGGGACGTACGGAGCCCCTGTTCGAACGGCTAGGCCCACACGCGTCGGATCATGTTGCAGCGGCCAACTACTGAAGCTGTTGGCGGGCCTTCACTCTGGTGCGCCGAGCCCGAACGAGCGAGAATCGATCGTCGGAAGGAAAGCGAGCCATGGATTCAGCGAAACAGAAGCCGGGTCCTGAGGGGTTGTCGCTCGTGCCTACTTGGATTCAGATCCACCAGTACAACGATCCCGAAATCCTTGAGTTCTTCAACAAGTATGGGATCGAACACGATCTGGTTGGCGATCACGTGTTCATCATCCACAGCCGCAAGAGTGACCTAGCGGCTGGTCCTGGAGACTGGCTCGTTGTCAGACCAGATGGCGGGGTCGACGTACAGCGAGGAGGCCATGAGCTTCGCGCACAACGGGCGATTACGAAGGCCAGCACCGCACGCCGCGAGCGAAGCAGGGTAGTCCAAGCGACCCTCTGATCCCGGTCGCGTGGGCAGTACGTTTTCGCGCGTGCCAGACGCTCAGCAGACGCCGCGCCGCCACTCGCTGCCGCAGCGAGGCGAGGGCGCTTACGCCCTCGCGCGCGTCGTTCTCCCACCGGAGCGTGAATACATCTTCCCGGCCGCGGAAGAGCTCACGGAAGAGTGGAGCTTGGATGCCGGCGAGCGCTCGCCGCCGCCAGCGTCATCCTCGTGGAGACGCGAAGCTCGGAGACGGTGCGCGCCGGTGCGGACGGCTGGTTATCGCCGCCGTTCGCGCGGACGTCGAGTGAGTGTGGACACGTGGCGCTGAGGGCGGCCGCTTCGACCTGCGCGCAGCACAGCCCTCGCGGCAGATGCCGAGCAGGAGAACGATCTCGTGAGGGTTTCATGCACAGCGAGCAGAGGAGCCCGTCAGCTCGGGGGTACTTGGGAGCTAGCCCGTCCTGACGCATGTGGTCCAGGAGCGTGCCGTGTCCCGTGCTTATCGGCGCGGGTCCAGGTCCTCCGACGCAATCATGGCAACCTGCCAATCGACGGGTGCGCTCGCACCCGTCGCCGTAGCCTCACG
Source organism: Solirubrobacteraceae bacterium (assembly GCA_017882465.1). Lineage (GTDB taxonomy): Bacteria > Actinomycetota > Thermoleophilia > Solirubrobacterales > Solirubrobacteraceae > Palsa-465. Next base: position 9,064 of record JADGPN010000132.1, on the reverse strand, counting down.
CTCGATGCCAGCAACCCGCCCGCACCCGACCCGCCACTAACCCAGGCGTCCCGTGCTTCACGTCCATAGAGCCGAGCGCGCCGATCGCCTGGCCGAGAGCCTGGCCGAGACGTTGCTGGCGCCCCCCGACGACGTGCTCGCGCCCGATGTCGTGGCGGTCCCGACCCGGGGGATCGAGCGCTGGCTGGCTCAACGGCTGTCGACGCGCCTCGGTGCCAAGGAAGGTCGGTATGACGGTGTGTGCGCGAACGTGGAGTTTCCGTTCCCGGGCAGGTTGGTGGGTGGCGCGCTGGCGGCGGCGACCGGGGTGGATCCCGATGATGACCCGTGGTTGGCCGAGCGGCTGGTGTGGCCGCTGCTCGACGTCGTCGACGAGTGCTTGGCGGAGCCGTGGCTGGCCACCCTGGCCGCTCACCTCGAGGCGGCACGGGGCGAACCCGGCGAACCAACCCGGCGCTTCGGTGTCGTGCGCCACATCGCGGATCTGTTCGATCGCTATGCGGTCCACCGGCCGGAGATGGTCCGGGGCTGGGCGGCCGGTGAGGACGCTGAGGGCTCCGAGGGCCTGTGGCAGGCCGAGCTGTGGCGGCGGCTGCGGGAAAGGATCGCGCTGCCGAGCCCGGCGGAGCGGCTGAGCTCGGCCTGCGCGCGGATCCGGGAGGAGCCCGAGCTGCTGGAGCTCCCCGCCCGGCTCTCGCTGTTCGGGCTGACCCGCATCCCGCCCAGCTACCTTGAGGTACTGGCGGCGCTGGCCGCGGGGCGTGAGGTTCACCTGTTCGTGCTCCATCCCTCGCCGTCGCTGTGGGCCGAGGTGGGGCCTCTCATGCCCGCCGGGACGCCGGTCATTCGCCGGCGCGAGGACCCCACCGCCGAACTGCCTGCCAATCGGCTGCTTGCCTCGTGGGGCCGGGACGCCCGCGAGTTGCAACTCGTGCTCGCGACGGCGGGCGAGGCGGGCGAGGCGGGCGAAACGGTTGATCATCACCACCCGCTCGAGCCCGGGCCCGACCCGGAGACACTGCTGGCCAGGATCCAAGCGGACATTCGCGGGGATCAGTCGCCACCGGGGCCGCCGCTGCCCGGAGAGCCGGATGCGCGCCCCGCCCTCGATCCCTCGGACCGGAGCATCCAGGTGCATGCCTGCCACGGCCGCGCTCGACAGGTCGAGGTCCTGCGCGACGCGGTGCTGCACGTGCTCGAGGACGATCCCACGCTCGAGCCGCGCGACGTGATCGTGATGTGCCCGGATATCGAGACGTTCGCGCCGCTGATACAGGCGACGTTCGGCTCCGGGAGGGTGGAGGAGGCGGACGACGACGACCGTGAGCTCGCCCGCAAACGGCTTCCCGACCTTCGGGTCAGGCTGGCGGACCGCTCGCTGCGCCAGACCAACCCCGTGCTGGGCGTGGTCTCGCAGGTGCTCGAGCTCGCCGACCAGCGCGTCACCGCCTCTCAGGTGCTCGACCTCACCGACCGCGAGCCCGTCCGGCGGCGCTTTCGCTTCGACGACGATGACGTGGCGCGGATGCAGGACTGGGTCGTGGCCAGCGGGATCCGCTGGGGGCTCGACTCAGCCCACCGCGGCGAGTTCAAGCTGGACGCGCTCAACGAAGGGACCTGGCGGGCAGGTCTCGACCGGATCCTGCTCGGTGTGGCCATGACCGAGGAGGACCGCAGACTCGTGGCCGGGGTTCTGCCACTCGACGACGTCGAGAGCGGCGCCATCGACCTGGCCGGGCGCTTGTCCGAGTGCGTGGATCGGGTCCAAACAGCCGTCGACGCGCTGAGCGAGGCCCAGACGATCGACGGCTGGGCTGCGGCGATCGCCGGCGCCGCCGACGCGTTGACGTCCACGAGCGAGCGCGACTCGTGGCAGCGCGCCGAGCTCCAGCGCCTGCTCGACGACGTTCTCGGCGAGGCCACTGGCGACGGGCAGCCCAGCACCGCGGAGCTCGAGCTGGCCGATGTGCGCGGACTGCTAGCGGATCGGTTGCGCGGCCGGCCGACGCGGGCGAACTTCCGCACCGGCCATCTGACGATCTGCACGCTCGTGCCGATGCGCTCGGTGCCGCACCGCGTGGTGTGCGTCCTCGGGCTGGACGACGGCGAGTTCCCGCGCAAGGCGCCGCGGGGCGGCGATGATCTGATGCTCGAAGACCCGCACGTCGGTGACCGCGACCTGCGCTTCGAGGACCGGCAGATGCTGCTCGACGCACTGATGGCGGCGAGGGAGCATCTGATCATCACCTACACGGGCAACGACGAGCGGACGAACCTTCCTCGCCCGCCGGCCGTCCCGATCGGCGAGCTACTCGACATGGCCGACCGGACCGTGTCGCGCGCGGAGGGTCCCCCGCGCGAGCAGATCCTTGTCCACCACCCGCTGCAACCGTTCGATCCGCGCAACTTCACCGACGGCAAGCTCGCGCCGCGCGGTCCGTGGAGCTTCGACCGGGTGGCGCTCGAGGGCGCCCGTGCCATCAACGGTGAGCGGGCTGCCCCGGGGCGCTTCCTCCCCGGGCCGCTGCCGGTGCTCGAGGGTTCAGTGATCGAGCTCCAGGACCTGATCCGCTTCGTGCAGCACCCGGTGCGGGCGTTCCTCCGCCGGCGGCTGGGCGTCAGTGTCAGCGACTCGCTTGATGCGGTGCAGGACGCGCTACCGGTCGAGCTCGATGGTCTCGCCGCGTGGGGGGTGGGGCAGCGGTTGCTTGATGGGGTCCTGGGCGGTGCCGCGCTCGAGGCCGGAGTGGAGGCAGAGCTGGCGCGCGGGTCGCTGCCGCCGGGAATGCTCGCAACGCCGGTGCTCGATCCCATTCGGGCGACCGTGGTCCGGATCGCGGCGGCGGCGCAGGCTCTGGGCGACGATCCGCCGCGCTCGCTGGACGTCAACCTTCGGCTCCCCGACGGCCGCCTGCTCGCCGGCACCGTGCCCGGCGTGCGCGGCCAGACGATTCGCGCGGTCTCCTACTCGCGCGTGAAGCCGCGCGACCGCCTTGCGGCGTGGGTGCGGCTGGCCGCGCTCACCGCCGCCCGCCCTGAGCAAGCGTTCGATTCGGCGGTGATCGGACGTGCCCGGTCGGAGGCGCGTAGCGCCAAAGTCACAGTCGCTGAGATCCCGGCGCTCGGCGCGGACGCGGGCACGCGATGCGCCATGGCGCTCGAGCATCTCGCGGTGCTCGTCGACCTGTATGACCGGGGCATGCGGGAGCCGCTGCCGCTGGCCTGTGAGGCTTCCGCCGCATATGCATGGGCAGGCGCCGCGGGGGAGGACGCGGAGGCGGCCGGCCGGAATGCATGGGAGACCGTGTTCGGATGGGACAAGGAGGACCGCCAACCGGAGCATCTGCTCGTTCACGATGGCGCGCTCAGCTTCGCCGAACTGCTCGACGCACCCCCGCGCGACGACGAGCGGGCACCGGGGTGGGCTGACTCCGAGCCGACTCGCTTCGGACGCTATGCCCGCCGGCTGTGGGACGGGCTTCTGGCCCGCGAGGAGCTCAGCGACCGATGAGCGCGGTCGCAGCGTACGAGCAGTTCGACCTGTGCGGCCCCCTCCCCACGGGCGTGACCGTGCTCGAGGCCAGCGCTGGGACCGGCAAGACGTATACGATCGCCGCCCTGGCCGCGCGCTACGTCGCCGAGGGGACGCCGCTCGAGCGATTGCTGCTGGTCACCTTCACGCGAATGGCCACCGGCGAGCTGCGCGACCGCGTGCGCGAGCGCCTGGTCGGGTGCGAGCAGGAGCTCTCCCGGATCCTCGGCGGTGCGCCCGACCCCGGAACCGACCGCGTGGTGAAGCTCCTCGCCACGGGTTCGGGCGCAGAGGTGGCGTGCCGCCGGGATCGTCTGGCCCGGGCGGTGGCCGATTTCGACGCGGCCACGATCGCCACCACCCACGGCTTCTGTCAGGAGGTGCTCGCCGAGCTCGGCACGATTGGAGACCTGGAGCCGGGCACCGAGTTCGTCGAGGACGTCTCGGATCTGGTCGAGGAGGTGCTCGACGACCTCTACGTGCGGCGTTTTCATCATCACGGGGGCGCCCGCTTCGACCGCGAGCAGGCGTTGAAGATCGCCCAGGCCGCGATCTCCAACCCGGCCGCTCCGCTGGAGCCCCGAGACGAGCCTCCGCAGACGACCCCCGCGATGCGGTACCGCTTGGCCGAGAAAGTGCGGGAGGAGATCGAGCGGCGCAAGCGGCGGCTGGCGATCATGACCTACGACGACCTCTTGACCCGCTTGAACCAGACCCTCGCGGGGCCGAGCGGAGCGGCGGCTCGCGAGCGGCTACGCGCGCGCTATGGGGTCGTGCTCGTCGATGAGTTCCAGGACACGGACCCAGTCCAGTGGCAGATCCTGCACCGGGCGTTCGCGGCCGAGGGGATGACGCTGGTGCTGATCGCCGACCCCAAGCAGGCGATCTACGCTTTCCGGGGCGCCGATGTCTACGCCTACCTGGTCGCCGCGAGCACCGCCACCACGCGCGCCACGCTGCAGGTCAACCGGCGCAGCGACCAATCGCTGCTCGACGCCTACGACGCCCTCTTCGCCGACGCTCGGCTGGGGCACCCAGGGATCGTCTACCGGCGCATCAGCGCGAGTCCCGAGCACCAGACGCCGCGGTTGATCGGAGCTCCGAGCTCTGCCGCGCTGCGAGTGCGGGTCGTGCCACGTGACGAGCCAACGATCGAGCGGACCCCGTACGGGTTTGCGAAGGCTCCCTCGGCGCGGGCCCATGTGGCCCGCGACCTCGCCGCTGACGTCGTCGAACTGCTCTCATCGAGCGCGGAGATCGAGCACCGCTCCCCCGACGGCCAGCCGGCGCGACGCGAGCGGATCCGTCCCGGGCACATCGCGGTGCTGGTCCGCACCCATGCGAACGCCGACCTGATCCGCAACGAGCTGCACGCCGCCAACGTCCCGGCCGTGATCAACGGCGCCGGCAGCGTGTTCGCCACCGTCTCCGCCACACAGTGGCTGCGGCTGCTCGAGGCGATCGAGCGCCCCGCCTCCACGTCGCGCGCGCGAACGGTCGCCCTGACCGCGTTCATCGGCTGGAGCGCTGAGCAGATCGCCACCGCCACGGAGAGCGAATGGGAGCAGGTGCACAGGCATCTGCACCGATGGGCGAGGATCCTGCGTGAGCACGGCGTCGCGGCGCTCACGGAGGCGATCATGATCGGAGAAGGACTCCCGGCGCGGCTCCTGGCCTTAAGCGAAGGAGAGAGGCCGCTGACTGATCTGCGCCACATCGCGCAACTCCTCCACCGTGCGGCGAGCGCTGAGCGGCTCGGCCCGACAGCGCTGCGGGGATGGCTGGCGCAGCGGATCGCCGCGGCAGCTCACGAGGGGGACGAGGAGGAGCGCGCCCGCCGCCTCGAGTCGGACGCCGAGGCGGTGCAGGTCCTGACGATCCATCGCAGCAAGGGGCTGGAGTACCCCATCGTCTATTGCCCCTTCCTGTGGGAGCCCGGCTATATCCCGCGCGACCCTGGGCCGGTTTCCTTCCACGATCCGGCTGCCGGTGACCAGCTCACGATCGACGTCGGCCTCGACAGCCCGGGGTTTGCGCCCCACAGGCGCCAGCACCGCATCGAGCAGCGCGGCGAGGACCTCCGCCTTGCCTACGTCGCCCTGACTCGCGCCAAGCACCAGGCGATCGTCTGGTGGGCGGGATCGAGCGCCAGCCGGCATTCCCCGATCGCTCGCCTGTGGTTCTCCAAGGACGCCGACGGAAATGTCGCGGCCGACGGCAGCAGCACTCCGACCGATGCCGCTGCCCTGGCGCGCTTCGAGGATATGGCAGCGCTGGCGCCGGGGTGCGTCAGCGTCGAGCGCTCCACGCTGGGCATCCCCAAATCGTGGCGCCCACCGCTCGAGCCGCCGGCTGAGCTGCTCGCCGCCGAGTTCGATCGCCACCTGGATCTGCGGTGGCGGCGCACCTCCTACAGCGATATCACGGCCGCAGCCCATGATCCCATCGTCGCCAGCGAGCCCGAGGAGGCGATCCTGAGCGACGAGCCCGAGCGACCCACTCCGATCCCGGAGCCCGGCTCCGTCGACGCATCTGCGCCCGGGCTCGATCGGCCGTCGCCGCTCGGGGACATGCCGTCGGGCGTGGAGTTCGGGACATTCGTGCACCGCGTGTTCGAGGCCTGCGACTTCACCGCCGAGGACCTCGACTCCGAGCTCGCCCGACACGTGGCGGCGGCGCAGGCGCGGCGCGTTCTCGCCGCCGGCGAGCCTGCGGTGTTGGCCGCCGGGCTGCGGGCCGCGATCGAGACCCCGATGGGCCCCGTCGTCGATGAGCTGAGGTTGCGCGATGTGAGGCGAGCGGACCGGATGGACGAGCTCGCCTTCGAGCTGCCTCTGGTCGGGGGCGACGATCCCAGCGGTCGGCTGACATTGACGGCAATCGCCGACGTGCTGCGCGAGCACCTGCCCGCGGCGGACCCGATGGCCGCTTACGCGTCCCGTCTCGAGGACGCGGCGCTGCGCAGCACCGTGCGCGGCTTCCTCACCGGCAGCATCGACCTCGTCATTCGGTTGCCGGGGACGAGGTTCGCGATCGTCGACTACAAGACGAACTGGCTCGGCACCTTCGGCGAGTCACTGACGCTGGCCCGATATCACCCCGCAGCGATGGCGGACGAGATGAGCCGCGCTCAATACGGCCTGCAGGCGCTTCTGTACACGGTCGCGCTGCACCGCTACCTGCGCTGGCGCCTGCCCACCTACGACCCGGAGCGCCACCTCGCCGGAGTGCTCTACCTGTTCCTGCGCGGGATGGCCGGCCCCGACACGCCGAGGGTGGACGGAGTGCCGTGCGGCGTGTTCGCCTGGCGCCCGCCCGGAGCGCTCGTCCAGGCACTCAGCGACGTACTCGACCACGGAGCGGTGGCGTGAGCACCGGCGCGACGATCCCCGTTGGCGACCCGCACGACGCACGCCGTTCGACCCGCGCCACCGGGCTTCTGCGCACGTTCAACGAGATCGGGGTGCTCTCGTCCGCTGATGTGCACGTCGCGAACCGGATGGCGGAGCTCGTCGGCGAGGAAGCCGAGGCGGTCAGACTCGCGGCCGCGCTTGCCGTTCGAGGCCCCAGGCTCGGCCACGTATTCGTCGACCTCGTCAACGTCCGCGACACGGTGAGCGTGGAGGCGGACGAGCCCGTCGATCTCTCGGCGCTGCCGTGGCCCGAGCCCGAGATGTGGACCGCCGCGCTGATGGCGAGCGCGCTGGTGGCTGTCGGTGAGGAGGATCCGCGGACCGACCGTCCGCTGCGACTGCTCCACACCCGCCTCTACCTCGACCGCTACTGGCGCGAGGAGCGCCGCGTCGCCGCCGACCTCAAGCAGCTGAGCGACGCCGAGTCGCCGCAGGTGCAGATGCGCACCCTGGTCGACGGGTTGCAACGTCTGTTCACCGGCGATGCGGACGTGCGCCAGCGCCAGGCCGCCGCCACCGCCATGCTCCGGCGGTTCGCAGTGATCGCCGGCGGCCCGGGCACGGGCAAGACGACGACGGTGGCCCGCATCCTCGCGCTGGGAGCCGAGCAAGCCGCGGCGCTGGAAGCACGGCCTCCGCTCGTCGCGCTGGCCGCACCGACCGGCAAGGCGGCGGCGCGGCTCCAGGAGGCGGTCCACGACGAGGCAGTCAGGCTTCCGGTCGGCGAAGAGATCCGCTCGCAGCTCCTGGCACTCAGTGCCTCGACGCTGCATCGGCTGCTCGGATGGCGGCCAGGGAGCCACAGTCGCTTTGCCCACGACCGCGACAATCGTCTGCCGCACGACGTGGTGATCGTCGATGAGACTTCGATGGTCTCGCTCTGGCTCATGGCCCGGCTGGCCGAGGCCGTCCGCCCGGACGCGAGCCTGATCCTCCTCGGTGACCCGGGACAGCTCACCTCGATCGAGGCCGGTGTTGTGCTGGGAGACATCGTCGGCCCCGCCACGAAGACGCTGCGCCTGAGCTCGTCGGCGCGATCGTTGCTTGCTGAGGCGACGGGCTCCGAGGTCGCCGCCGAGGACCCTCTGCCCGGCACGACGTTCGGCGACGGGATCGTCGTCCTCGATCGCGTGCACCGCTACGGCGGCGGGATCGCGAGCCTCGCTGAGGCGATCCGACGCGGGGACGCCGACGCGGCGATCGTCGCTCTGAGCGCCGCCCCCGATGAGATCACCTGGCTGCCCGTGGACATCGAGCAGCCGGGCACCGAAGCTGACCTGCACGTCGTCAGATCCCACGCCGTGGCCGCGGGACGGGCCGTGATCGATGCAGCCCGGGCCGGAGCGGCACACGATGCGCTCGCCGCGCTGGGGGAGTTCAGGCTGCTGTGCGCCCATCGGCGTGGCCCGCACGGTGTGAGCGTGTGGAACTCGCGCCAGCAGGAATGGCTCGAGGATGTCGTCGGGGACCTCGATCTCGAGCAACGCGACTACGTTGGCCGCCCGCTGCTGGTCACCGAGAACGACTACGAACTGGGGCTCTACAACGGCGACACCGGAGTCGTCGTGCTGAGCACCCCGGAGCACTTCAGCGCGGTGTTCGAACGCGGCGGGCAGTTGCTGACGTTCAGCCCGCTCCGGCTCGCCGCCGTGGAAACCGTGTATGCGATGACGGTTCACAAGAGCCAGGGGTCGCAGTTCGATACCGCGGCGGTACTCCTGCCCTCGCCGACCTCGCCGCTGCTGACCAGGGAGCTGCTCTACACCGCGGTGACGCGGGCCCGCAAGCGCCTCATCCTCGTGGGGATGGAGTCCGCCGCTCGCACTGCGATCGAGCGCCCGGCTGTGCGGGCATCGGGGCTGCGCGAGCGGCTATGGCAGTGAGACGAGGTGCGCCGGCTCCCGGCCCGATGATCGTGATCCACGCCGGCGCGGGCAGCCTGAGCGACGAGCTGCGCGAGCGCGAGGGCGATTAGCGGGCGCGGTGGCCGGGGTTCGGATCACCAAGCATCCGATCGTCGCGGTGGGGCTGGTGCTCGAGTCCGATCAGGTCCTGATGGTCGGAGACTATGCCGACGGCTTTGCCGCCACCATGGGGGCGGAGCAGACAGTCAACTCGT
>JADGPN010000577.1 GCA_017882465.1 Solirubrobacteraceae bacterium | reverse complement strand
CGGCGAACACCCAGGCCGAACGCGGGCGGCGCACCTGCTCGACGCAGGCTGTCTCGGACGAAACAAGACTCACTCCAACTGACCCCATCCCGCGTCACTGCCCATCGCACGAGGAGAAGCAGTCGGCCGAGTAGACGCGCTGCTGTATCGATCGAGGAGCGGAAGCACGACGGGCAGGGCTCGTGCTTTGGTGGCGGAGCGCAGGTGCTAGCTCGCGGCCGGATGCTGAGCTAACCCCACGGCTGCGACAGCAGACGTGAGGCCCCGACGGACAGGCGGCCGAGCGAGACTTGCGCATTGCGCGAGAAGCGAGTTGCGCGAGGATGGGTGATCGACGCCAGGTCGAATCCTCGGATCGCGCGGCGTCTCTACGCGTTTGAGCCAGACACGCTGACGAGCAGCGCACGCAGGCTCTCGTGGTCCTGGTCGCAGGCCGAGCATCCCTCGAGGTGCGCTTGCATGCCTGGGATCGCGCCGTCGGCGTCGGACCCCGCGAGCCCGAGCTCGACGTAGCGGTCGAACTGCTCGAAGCACTCCTCGCAGCTCAGCTCCGGTCCGGTCGGACCGGTAAGGCGCGCGAGCAGACGCTCGGCATCTCGGGGGTGAATGAGCTCATATCTCGTTTGCGTACTGGTAACCCCAACGACGTCGGCGCCGTGACAGGCGTCGTCGCGCCGTCGGGCGGCCTCGGAGGGTTCTTCCCGCCGCTCCTGATGGCGCTCGTCAAGAGCATCACAGGCGGCTACGCACTCGGGTTCATCCAGATGGCCGCGGTCGCCGCGATCTGCCTAGTCGTCCTCCCGCGCGTCGACCGCGACACGGTCAAGCCGGCGCACAAGCTCGGGCTACGGAGCTCCGGAACCGCCATGACCCCCCGGGTAGCGCGGACGACGAGCCCGCGTGGGCGAATCAAGCGTCGGTCCGTGGCCGCCCAGGCGATCGCCCGCTGCGGCAATCTCTGACGCGTCGGCTGCCGGAACAGCAGGCAGCCGGGCGCAGCGGGAGGGTTACCGCGTGCGCCCGTTGTCGTTGAGGGAGGCAATTGAGCCGTAGCTGAAGCTCACGTGGACCGCCTCAGGCGAGGTGGCGTTGCGGGTCACAATGTCCTGAAGTGAGCTCGTCTTCTTGATGATCCCCATCCCGGTCTTCGTGAATGTCGCGTCGTTGAACACGTTGCGAGCGAGCAGCGGATTGGTCAGCGCCTGAGTGAACGCGTCGTTGGCGACCATGCAGGTCAACAATTCGCCCATCATCATGTAGTCCGGGTAGTCCTCGGCGAAGATCCCGACATACCACTCCAGCTTGTCGATGTCGCCGTAGAGCGCCGTGAGTCGCTGCCGCACCTCGGTGTCAGGCGTGAGCTGGTCGAAGCCGGTGAGCCGCGGAAGGCCGTATGCCTCGCGGTAGTCGTTGAACGACCTAAGCCTCGCCTTGCGCATAAGCGCCACGGTCACCTGCTCGACCGACGGCCAGTCCGGGTTCGAGCTATCGACCAGGAACACCGGCGTGTTCATCAGCCCGATCCTGCCGGCTGGCTCCTTCGAGCACATGGCTGTGATCGCCTCGATGCCCTTCTCCAGCACAAGCGGATTGTTGTTGCGAAAGCCGCTCGCATCCAGCGCGCCAGGCCCGCTGCCGATTGTGTCCGGAACGAGCGGGTGCCAGCGATACAGCAGATTGAACTCGATCGCGCACCAGTTCGGCCGGTTCCAACGCTCCTGGTCGGCTATGAGCGGCACCGCTTCAATTGGGAAGTCGAACGGCCCGATGTGCATGATGTATTCCTCGACGACGAGCCTGAGCAGCATCACGATCAGGATGTTGCGAGCGGTCTGGAAGATGCGCTCGTCATCCCATGCGGGGTTCTCCCCAGCGAGGATGCCGGCGACGCGGTTGTGCTCGCGCAGGAACACGACGTTCATGACGGTGTTGCCGATCGTTGAGTTGCCATGCTCAAGACCGACCGCGAAGAACGTATCGGCCTGCTGCTCGGATGCGCTTCTCAGGATCACCTCGGTGATGAAGGCGGGGTCGAACAGTCCTTCGAACTCCGGCTTGAACACAGCCGGTTGACCCGCGTCGCGGGGGGCGAACAGGAACTCGGGATACTCCTCACCCTCGATCAGCTGGCTCTTCAGGCGCCCGCCCTGCCTCGAGCGCAGCAGGTTCGTCGCGTCGATGTTGCGCCCGTAGATCTGGCACAGATCGATCTCATGATTCGACTCATTCTTGCGATAGTCGGTCAGGCTCGTACGCAGGAAGCTGTCCGTGAACCACTGCGCGAAGAACATGAACATCACGCTCGTGTCGGTCGCCGGAGTCAGCCGCTCCCGCCGGTACAGCGCGACCACCTCCGCCTCCGGCGGAAGCGCCGCCTGCTGCACCGCCGTCGACGGCGGCAGATGCCGGCCCGAAAATGTGCGGTCGGTCAGGCTCAACCAGCTCGTGTAGTCGCTCGCCAGAGACAGAGCGCGCGGCCGCAACGTCGTCGCGTACCCGAACTTGTTGATCACCGCACGGCTCACCAGCCTCCGGACCGGCTCGATCCCACCCAGGCCGAGCCGACCAACAACGTTCGGCAACTGCCGCGCCACCACATCAGGCAGGAAAAAATTCATCGCCGCCACACTGTTTCGCCCGTGATCGTGCCTCGCGGCCCGCTCGAGCTCAGCTGACCCAGCATCTGCACCGATACCCCCTGGCGATGAGTGGACGTGACCGCCAGCTTAGAACATATTCAGCCAGCCGTTCGACGGCTCGTTGGGTTCTGCTAGCCCCATTTTCCGCGTAACGAAGCGGTAGGTCGGCTGATTGCGCGCCGGCTGGGTGGGCGCGCGATGCGGTGGTTGTTGGCATTGTGGGTCGATGCTGGTGGTGGTGCGGTCCCCGCATGGTTGGTCCGTAGGGCCAACATCAGACGTTGGGGTCCTGGGTTCGGGCCGCGAATACGCCCATATCTGTGGGCAGAGTTCCCGTCCGCTGCTGCGGTTAGTGTAGGGCCAACATGTATGTCAAGCGTCACGCTGTTCGCCGCGGGTCTAAGCGCTACGTGTATCTGCGGCTGGTGCAGGCCTATCGCGATGAGCAGGGGCGGGTGCGCCACCGGGTGCTCAAGACGCTGGGGCGCGAGGACGAGCTCAAGGCGTCGGGCCAACTGGAGCAGCTGATGGGCTCGTTCGCGCGGCT
>JADGPN010000576.1 GCA_017882465.1 Solirubrobacteraceae bacterium | reverse complement strand
GATCCCGTGGTGCTCGATCCGAAACCGGTTCGCGAGCGCCTCGCGCAACTGCGGGATCTTCGAGCGCATCCTGGCCTTCGCGAGGTCGGCCAACTGGTCGGGATCGCTAACGCCGGACAGGAGCGCTTCGAGCATCGCGCGCGCGGACTTCGAGTACGTGTGCGAGGCGACGCTCGTGAGTTTGATCCCGGCGTCCTGGAGGACTTTCTCGAGCCGCTGGATCGTGCGCGCGCGCTCGTTGGTCTGCGCCCGGCGCAACCTGGTGAGATCACGCAACCGCCGAATCTCCACTGGCGGGACGAAGCTCGGACGGACCAACCCGTGCTGGACAAGCTGGCACAGCCACTCAGCGTCCTTGACGTCGGTCTTGCGGCCGGGGACAACCAGCATCACAGACTGCATGAGTTGCGGCCGTCACTGCCGGGGGAGGTGATCGTCACCGCCGCGGCGCATCCGCTGTGCGGCGAGCGCCTGGCGGTCGAGGGGGGCCGCCGGGTGGGCGGGGTGCGGTGCCTGATCGTGCGGTTGCCGGACGGGACGCCGGGCACGATCGAGGTTCAGGCGACGAGCGCGGGCTCGGCGGCCGGCGAGCAGGCGGCGGGGGCGTTGCTGTCGGTCGAGGGGGCGCGGCAGCTGCGGCGGCTGCTGGAGCCACGGGTCTCGGGCGGCGAGGGCAGCGGCACGTAGGCTCGCCTCCCGAGAAGTGCCAACAACTCGTGGAGGTGAACCCCGTGCGCGGACTTGAGTCTACGCCGCGTCAGCTTGCCCTTCCTGTGGAGGGGCCAGGTCGGAGCGATCGGATGTGGGAGTCGTTCTCGCCCGCGGCGCAGGAGCGGGTCCTGCGGCTGTTGGCGGGGGCGATCGCGCGCATCCTCAACCAGCAGGAGAGGGAGCGATGAGCAAGGTCGAACCGCAGCATCTGCAGCGCCAGGCGTACGTGTATGTGCGCCAGTCGACGATGGCGCAGGTCGAGCGCAACGTCGAGAGCGGCGAGCGTCAGTACGAGCTTGTTGATCGGGCGGTCGCGCTCGGCTGGCGTGCCGCCGAGGTGGTCGTGGTCGATGAGGACCAGGGCCGGTCGGGCAAGAGCACCAACGGGCGCGACGGGTTCCAGGGTCTGGTCGCCGACGTTGGCCTCGGTCGGGTCGGGATCGTGCTCGGGATCGAGGTCTCGCGGCTGGCGCGCAACAACGCGTCCTGGTATCAGCTGCTGGATCTGTGCGCGCTGACCGACACGCTGATTGCCGACTCCGACGGTATCTATCACCCGGCGCTGCACAACGACCGGCTGGTGCTCGGGCTGAAGGGCACGATGAGCGAGGCTGAGCTGCACGTGCTGCGCGCGCGGCTGCGTGGCGGCAGCCTGCACAAGGCGGGCAAGGGCGAGCTGCGCCTCCCGCTGCCGGCCGGCCTGGAGTACGACGAGACCGGGCGAGTCAGGATGAGCCCGGACGAGGCGGTCGCCGACGCGATCGCAACCGTGTTCTCGTACTTCGATCAGCTGCAGAGCGCCAGGCAGGTGATGCTGCGGCTGCTGGAGGAGGATCGCAAGCTGCCGCGCCGGGCGCCCAGCGACCGTCAGGTGCGGTGGACGACGGCGACCTACAAAGCGATCCACGACATCCTCACCAACCCGGTATTCGCGGGCGCGTACGCGTACGGGCGCAAGCGCACCGAACGGCGCGTGATCGACGGCGTGGTCTCAGAGCACCAGCGCCGCGCGCCGCGCGAGGAGTGGCACGTGTGCATCGAAGAGCACCACCCCGGCTACATCTCCTTCGAGCGCTATCTCGCCAACCAGGAGCGGCTGCGCGCCAACTGGCGCCCGCCGCGTGGGGAGGGCGGCGGCGCCGCGCGCGAAGGCCGGGCGCTGTTGCAGGGGCTGATCCGCTGCGGACGCTGCGGTCGGCGAATGCAGGTCGGCTACAGCGGCAAGACGCTCGTGCCCAACTACTCGTGCGTGCGCGGCAACCAGCTCTATGGCACCAAGCGCTGCCAGTCGGCCGGCGGATCGAGCGGGTCGTGCTCGATGCCGTGTTCGACGCGCTGCAACCGGCTGGGATTGAGGCGACGCTCCGTGCGATCGAGCTGGGAAGCTCAGACCACCAGGCGCGGGTCCGCTCCGCCGAGCTGGAGCTCGAACGCGCGCAGATCCACGCCGAACGAGCTCGCCGCCAGTTCGACGCCTGCGAACCGGAGAACCGGCTCGTCGCCCGCACACTCGAGCGCGAATGGGAACAGCGCCTGACCGCGGTCCGCGCCGCCGAGCGTGGCCTCACCGAGGTCGCGACCAAGCGGCCGGACCCGCTCACCGAGCACGAGATCGCCTGGTGCCGGCGTGCCGGGGCGGACCTGCGCAAGGTATTCGACGCGCCCACCACCTCAGACCGCGAGCGCAAGCAGCTGCTGCGCGCGATCCTCACCGACGTCGTCGTGACCGTCGACCGGACCTCAGAGCAGCACGCCGCCCAGCTGCGGGTCGTGTGAGAAGGCGGCGCGGTCACCGAGCACACCGTGACCCTGCCACGCACCGGCAGCCACACCCGCTGCACCGACCAGGACACGATCGCGCTCGTGCGCCAGCTCGCCGAGCAGTACCCCGACAAGCAGATCGCCGCGATCCTCGCCCGCCAAGGACGGCGCACCGGCGCGGGCAACCAGTTCACCGCCCACCGCGTCGCCGGGCTGCGCGCCCACCACAAGATCCCGGCCGGCCCCATCCGACCCACCGGCCACGATGGCGAGATGGTCACGATCGCGCAAGCGGCCAACGAGCTCGACGTCTCGACCGCCACGGTGCACCGCTGGCTGCGCGAAGGGTTCATCACCGGCGAGCAGATCACCCCCGGCGCGCCCTGGCAGATCCAGCTCACCGACGAGCTCCGCGCGCGCGTCCGCGAGCACGCACCCGACGGGTGGCTGCCGCTCACCCAGGCCGCCCAAGCGCTCGGCGTCGCCCGCCAGACCGTGTTGCACAAGGTCCAACGCGGCGAGCTCAACGCCGTCTACGTCCACAACGGCAAGCGAAAAGGCCTACGAATCCAGGTCAAACCCGACCAGGTTGGACTGTTCGACAATCACATCCGACAGGAGGCGCAGTGCTAAACCAACGCCACTTGTTTGACGTGCCTCGCGTTGACCACCTGAACGCAGTGAAGAACTCGACGGCTGGTGGCCTTGCGGGGCGGGGA
>JADGPN010000575.1 GCA_017882465.1 Solirubrobacteraceae bacterium | reverse complement strand
CGTATCCCTGCTGCTCCCGCGTCGTGAACTGGGCCTTCGTATCGATGGGGTGGAAGGGTGTGAGGAGGAGGCGGAAATCGTATCGCTGAACCTCGTCCTTCTGCCGACGCAGGCTACGGAGCAGGACGTCAAGCGGAGGCGAACTCGCGGGGCCGGTCATCGTTCTCCGGTTCCGGCACGTGCTGAGATCCACCGAACATATATCAGCGGCGAGCGCGATCAGACAAGCTGGCTGGCCGGCCCTCATATTGCCGCAATCAGCGGCCGAACATAGCGAGCGTCGGCGAAGTCCAGAGTCCTGCCTTGGGTCCTAAAATTCCCTTTTACGAACCCGAGCCACCCTCCTCCACGCCGTCGGTGGTGAGCGTGGAGCCGTCCGCGAGCGGGTTCAACGTAACCCAAGATACCCACGAATAGGCGGGGTCGATGAGCGGCGCGCAGCTCTCGCTCGCCTCGATCGAGCCGGAGATGGAGCTTGAGCTCGTCGACGGCGCGATCGCCGAGGAGTCGCTCGACGTCGCGCTGATCCCGCCGCCGGCGGTGAGCTTCGAGGCGCGCAACCTGTTCGGCGAGGCCGAGCGGATCGCCGCCCGGGCCGCCACTGCGAGCACACGGCGCCAGTACGCGTCGATCTTCCGGTCCTTCGGGGACTGGCTCGCCGCGGAGCTCGGCCGGCCGCCCGTGGTCGGCGACCTGGACGCGGACGCGATCGCCGCCTACCGCAGGCACCTCATGAGCCGTGGCGGCCGGGGGCGGATGGTCGTGCGCGGGAGACGCCGGTTCTCAGCGCGGCAATGTCCAGGCGTGCGTCTCGCGGATCAGCGGCGCGGCGGGCCGCGCGAGCGAAGCCGGATAGCATCGTCGCGGTGGCCACGGTTTTGCATCCGCGTCTTGACAGCGCCGAGTACCTGGCCCTGCAAGCGGCGGCGGGCTGGCGGTCGGCCGTCGAACTCATCGGCGGCGAGGCGGTCGTGACGCCGCCGTCGGGCGGGCAGGCGGCATCCGCGCAAGGCGAATTCTTCTTCGCGGTGCGCCGCTGGCAGGAGACCTCCGGCGACGCGGGCCTGCTTCTGCAGGACGTCTTTATCCGCCTTACCGACGAGAACTACCTTGCGCCCGACCTCGCCTGGTGGGCGGCCGCACGGCGGCCGCCGATCGCCCAAGGTGCGCTCGACGTCGTCCCGGACCTTGTCGTCGAAGTGCTCTCGCCGGCCACCCGCGTAAACGACCTCGGCGCCAAGCGGGACGTGTACCTGGCGGCGGGCGCCCGCGAGCTGTGGCTTGCCGATCCTGAGTCCGCCATGGTCACGGCGGTGCGACCGGACGGCCGCCAGCAGAACCTTGGCCACGGCGACCGGCTGATCAGCCCGCTGCTGCCTGGGTTCGCCGTCGACATCGCACGCGTCTTTCTCACGTAGGCCAAACCAGCGCGCCGACAGCCCGGCGTTGCAATCAGATCACTTCGGGTTCAGTCGCCGTATCGAGCGGAGATTATGGATCGCGCCGACGCCCCCTCCCAGGGTTTCGCTGCTGTGTTAGCGGAAGGCGCCTTCTACCTAGATCCTCAGGGCAACGCCGCCGACTGCGTGGACCGCTCCCGGGTTGTTGGTGGTGCGATCGAGTGCTCAGGCGCTGTCGTGGTGTCCATCTCGCAGCGCTGCCCAGCCGCTGACGGTCAGCCGCCACATCTGCTCACCGTGGAGGTCGTTGCCAGCCGGCTTGATCAGGCCGTCCGCTTGCGCTTGCTCCCAGGCGTCGATGACTCCCTGCTCGTCGACGGACAGAGCTCCCCACGCGACCAAGGCCAAGCTCGCGCCGCCGGACTCATCGAAATCGCTGACTACCTCAAATACCTGTGGCACCGAAATTTGGGACATCTTTCCTCGTCATCGGCACCCCCGAACGCGCCCTTAGCACGGATCGCTGGGCGGCCGCGTGGCGAGCCGACTGCTCGCGCGGCTCGCGCAGCGGACGAAGGTCACTCTCTCCCCCCCCGTGCTCGGCGCTGTTCCCTCGAGTGCTGGCTGCCGTTTGCCGCGAGGAGCTGGTGCTCGACGCGCGCGCGGGAGGTGCCGTTTGAGGAGGTGCAGCTGGCCGAGCAGGCAGCGATGCCGATGGCGGACAGGCTCGTGCTGGCGAGTAGCTGGAACCGGCTGGCCGGGGAGATCACCGGCTTGGCGGCCCAGGCGCTGCGCGATGGCTGAGCAGCCGGCGCTGGACGCCGGAGCGCTGCTGGCGGCGCTTGACCGCCACCAGGTGGACTGCGTGCTGATCGGCGGCATGGCCGTCCAGGCTTACGGTCACGTGCGCACGACGCTCGACCTCGGAGCTCGTCTGCGCGGCGTCGACGCCGATCTGCTGGGGATCGACCTGAGCGACCCGCGGCAGCTGTATGACGGCGGGAACTTCCTGATGCGCACCAGGCACGGAGATCACGACGTGTTCTCGGTCGATCAGACCGCGGGGGCGCCCGGCTCATATGAGCAGCTGCGGCAGCTCACTGCTGCCGGTCCAGGGGCGCGGCGAGCTCCGCGCGCTGGCGCTCGCTCAGGCCGCCGAACGTCTTGCTGGGCGAGACCCGGCAGCTGCGCAAAATCTTGGTGGCCTTGACGCGTTCGACCTTGGGGAGGGCCAGCACGATGTCAAAGACCTGCGCGGTCTTCAGGTACGGGGGTGGGTCCACCAGGAGCGCACCGATCGACATCCTGCGGGCCTTGAGGTCGCGCTTGAGCTGCGCGCGAAGCGCGCGGACCTCGTTCGCCCTGCTGAGCGCGTCCATGCGCTGATCCAGGCTGCGCTCGGGTGTCGCCCGATGCTCGAGCGGGTCTTGGCGGGGCACGATATCCGGATCGGGACTACACGCGCGCCGAGCGCCCCCTCGGCGTCGAGCGCCTGCAGTCCTCGGCTACGCATCGCCTGTCGCCCGCGCCTGGCGGTGGTGAGGTGCCGCAAGCGGCAACAGGACGTAGCCTCTGGAGGGCGCCTGTCTATGTGGGTTCCAACGGGTCAGAGGCCGGGAACACGGGATGAGCTCGCTGGCCGTCCGGACCGTCCGCGACAATTCGGTGCTGTAGAGAGGTTTCCCGATGCTCACGGTGATTTCACAGCGATTCTCTGGACGGGAGATGAGCGTGCGCGAGAAGGGGCTGTGGGCGCAGGCGTTGAAGGCGCTGGACGACGCGCGTTTGAGCGGTGAG
>JADGPN010000574.1 GCA_017882465.1 Solirubrobacteraceae bacterium | reverse complement strand
GCGCCGGCGTTCTACGCGGCGCACGGCGGCGGATGGCGCGACTACTGGACGCTCCTCCATCCGCCGTACACGGCCTGGCACCTCTCGTACGTGCTCCTCGGCGCGGCCCTGTCGCCAGCGCCCGATCCGCGGATCGTCGCGGGGGCGCTCGTCGCGTTCGGGCTCGCCGTCGGCGTCGGGGCACATGCGTTCGACGAGCTGCGCGGCCGACCCCTGGGCACGCGAATCCCGTCCCTCGTGCTCGTCTCGCTCGGGACGGCCGCGCTTGCCGTCGCGATCGCACTTGGCTTAGTCGCGACGACGATGCTCGGACCGCTCTTCCTCCTCTTCGTCGTCGGTGGTCCCGCGATCGTCCTCGCCTACGGGTTCGAGGTCCCGTTCGTCCACTCGGATCTCGGGTTCGCGCTCGGATGGGGAGCATTCCCGGTCGTCACGACTGCCTTTGCGACCGGCGCGCATCTCGTGCCGACCGCGTTCGCCGCGCTGGCGGCGACGCTCCTGAGCTTGGCGCAGCGGCGGCTCTCCACGCGCGCTCGCTCGATCCGCCGCCGTGCCGTCGACATACGCGGCGAGATCGTCTATCGGGACGGAGCGCACGAGCCGATCGACGCGCGCGCGCTGATCGGCGCGCCCGAAGGGGCGCTCGCCATCCTGTGGATCGCCCTGTGCGCGATTGCCCTCGCCATGCTGCTTGCCCACTGGCTTTGACGCAAGGGTCGCGCCTCCCTCCGACAACGGAATTCGCGAAAGGCGCCTCGGGCGTCGAGCACGGTGGCCCGATCCCCTGCGACGACCCAGGCACTTCCGCGCTCGGTCCTCCGACCCGAGCACCAGCCCAGTCGCGCTGGAGCGGTGTGCCTACGCCCATTGCGACCTCCTGCCTGACTCTCGGACCCCAGGGCTGGAACTCGTCGATCAATGCGGACCGACCGTCCTCCGCGAGGCGGAGGGCGAGCCGTTTTCCCGTCGTTGGAGACAACGGACCATGCCCGTATTGGCTTCCGGATCTAGACGTGTGCCAGAGGTGCGCGGTGATTCCCTCGAACCGCCGGTCCAAGTCAAACCCGATTAGGCGACCGTCTCCCGCAACGCGGACAACGGGATGTCGGCCATTTGTCTCAAGCTGGACGTCGATCAGGATGGTCACGGCACCGACGCCGATGGCGATCTCATCCTGCATCTCGATGCATCCGCCACCTGCAAGTCGCGCGGTTCGCTCGGTGCCTGGTGCAATCGGTGCCTGGGCAAGCTCGAACATCTCGCGAATGTAGCGCATGACCGGGTGTTGATCGCGAAGCGACTAGGCCAGGAAATCGGGGACGCGATCCGCGTTCGCACGCTAGCCGCGGCGGAGTGTCGATCAGCTCTGGCACGATGACCTGATAATGAGGCGCACGCTGGAAAGGCCGTCTGGATCCTATGGCGATTGCAGACGCCGCGGCTGCGCCGATTTAATGGCGGCTGCTTGGGTGCGAGTTCGAGGAGCGGGTGATGCCGATCTGGGAGTATCTCTACCTGAACGAAGTCGAAAACCACGTGAAGCTAGTCAATGGCGTCGAGGCCCGCGACTGGAAGAAGGGTCCGCACGTGAGCTCGTATCTGAACCAAATGGGCCAGCAGGGATGGGAGCTCGTTACGTACTTCTACTTCTCAATGCAGAACGCCGGGATCGCAGTCATGAAACGTCGGGTCGCGTAGTCGAGACTCACGGGGTACAAGTACGCCGACGTGACCGCTATCAAAGGAGACTTCGAGGCCTTCACGATGGCAACATGGTGCTCCCCGGTCCGCTGCGAAACGGCGGAGGCACCGCTCGAGATCGCCCGGATATCGCGGGAGAACTGGCTCAAGCTCCTCGCGCGACATCGGACGCCCGGTGTGCTTCCGCCACTCCTCCTGCGCGCCAGCGAACCACTCGGCGCGGAGGCAATTGTTGTGGCGACGGCGACGTTCGTCATCGTGGCGGCGAGGAGAACTTGATTCTCGGGTGCGATCTTTCGGACGAGATTCGCAAGTGGCTATCATGCGCCGGGGCTCGGCGATCGACCTCACGGATTGATTGACCCGTGTCGGCAACGGATGGGAGAACGGACCATGCCGAGGCTCGGCAACGCGAAGATGGAGCAGTACCTGCCGATTCTGCGGCAGCTGCTCGTCCGGACTGCCCGAAATCATCTGCTGGTGAAGTACGGGTCGGTTCAGAATCAGTTTGGCGGCCGGGGCTACTTCGGTCAGGTTCTGGATGAACTGAACCGGCGCGAGCATCGAGCCGGTCGCCCGTTGTTGTCCGCGCTCGTTGTGCTCGACCAGCCGAACCCAATGGCGTCGAACGGCTTCTTCATCGTCGCTCGCGAGCTCCTGCCGGCGTCGCGCGGTCTGAGGGATCGCGCACTTTGGGAGGTGGAGCGCAACCGCGTCTGGGCATTTGCCTGGCGCGACTGAGTCGAGTTTGTTGTTCGCGGGTGGACCAGAGCAGCGGCGACACCATCAGCCGATCAGGCGGCCTGACGTCCCACGGAGTCGGGAGCCACTACACCACACTCTGGATGTTAGTCCACGCCCGCGACCGCCCTCACGGGGGCCGCGCGGCAGCCATGGATGGGCGACACTTGCCTGGCCCGCGTTCGCGATCAGGGACGGGTCGGACCTGTCGTCAGGAACGGCTCGCCGCCCTCCGCGACCAGGGCTCCCTCACGGACGAGGAATTCGGGGAGGCGAAGCGCCGGCTGCTTCGATGAAGCCAGAGGGGAGTTGGCTAGACCGATGTACGGTCGGGCGGGCCGTGCTGCCGCGCAGGGTCAGCTCGGGCGCCACGAGGACCTGGTCCGGCGTGATTCGGCCTCGATCGAGGCGGTTGAGCAGGATCCGGGCCGCGGCACGACCCATGTCGTCGGACGGGAAGCCGATCGTTGTCAGCGGCGGAGTGGCGAGCTCGGTCAGCGACTCATCGAGCATCGCAACCACCGAGAGGTCGACGGGGATCCGGATCCGGCGCCTGGAGGCGGCCTTGAACAACCCGATCACCGATTGCTCCTGCGGGGCGATGCACGCGGTCAGGTCCGGGTTCTCGTCGAGCAGCCGACCCGCGGCGTCTGCCATCGCATCGCCTGTGGGGGCGCCCACGTGCCGGATGCCGGGAAGCCCGTACCGAGCACACGCAAGCTCGTAGCCGCGCAGGGCCCACGTGACGAAGCCGTA
>JADGPN010000573.1 GCA_017882465.1 Solirubrobacteraceae bacterium | reverse complement strand
CTTGATCGGCTGGAGCCGTCGGGGAGGCGCAGGAGTCGCGGGAGTAGGTGGGCGGTGCCGGTTCCCCAGTGGACCCATTCGATCTCGCCGCCTTTGGACCGGATCGGGGCGCGACGGTTCTCGAGGTCGAGCTGCTCGACGTCGAGGTCGAGGATCTCGCTGGCGCGCGCGGCGGTCTCGTAGAGCATCCGCCACAGCGTCTCCTCCCGCAGCGGAACATCCCGGCGTGACAGTTGACGCTCGATCGCCGCCTTGGGGAGATCCTTGGTGGCGTTGATGTGCTCCTTGCGCCGTTCGCAGTTGCCGGGAACCTCGGGCGCTGGCCAGCGCTGACGCTCGCGGCACCACGTCAGCCAGGCGTTGACGGCCGCGCGGTTGCGGTTCCACGTCGATTCGTGAGCGCTCGCCCACTCGCGGTTGAGGGCCGCGGCGATGTCATCGTTGGAGATGTCGGCGAGCGGGAGGCCGGCGCCGAGCTGGCTCGTGATCTTGTCGATCACGCCGGCGTAGGCGCGGCGCGTGTTGGCGTTCTCGCATCGCGGTGAGGACAGGAACGCGTCGGCAGCCGCTTGGAGCGTGATCGCAGCTCCCCGCGGTGCCTTCGTCGTGGCGGTCGTCAACGGCCGGTCCCGTTGATGTACCGGATAACGGGCATGAGTCGCACCGTCCGGGACGATGCTGATCTGGTGCGCAGCCTAGCCGCCGTGATGCTCATGTACGTGATAATAGACCGTTATCACGTACATCTCGGAAGCCTTGGTCGCCGTCAGTCGTCGTCTTCGGGGTCTCGTAGCGCTCGCAGCCCGGCCAGGATCTCCGGCAGCAGGAACGAGTACTTCCCGAGGACGTTGAGGTGGTGGCGCACGAACGGGGAGAGCCGCGCGACATCCTCATCCCGGATTTCGCGGCCTTCGGCGCGGAGCTGGTCCAGGGCGGCGTTCATGTACCGGGTGTTCCAGAGCACGATGCAGTTCAGGACGAGGCCGAGCGCGCCGAGCTGGTCTTCCATCCCCTTGTGGTAACGCTGGTAGAGCTGGCCTTTCTTGCCGTGGAAGACGTGTCCGGCGAGGGAGTGGCGGCCTTCCTGGAGGTTGCGGACGCCTTTGATGTCGCGACGGTAGGTGTCGTCATCGATGTAGGTGAGGATGTGCAGGCTCTTGAAGATCCGGCCGTAGGAAGCGATCGCCTCGCCCAGCGGTGTCGGGCTTCCGTCGCGTTGAAGCATCCTGACGACGTCGTACGCGCGGACGGTGCCGGTGTAGATCGAGGCGATCACGCGCAGGATGTCCTGCCAGTGGCGGCGCACGCGGTCAAGATCGATCCGGCCGCGCGCCGCGGTGTTCAACGGCCCGTAGTCCGCGGCGGGATCGATCCGCCAGGAGCGCTGGTCGGGCATGTCCGCGAGCTCGGGCCGGTACTCGATGTCGAGCAGTTGCGCGAGGCCGAACACGAGGTCGCTGTAGGTGCCGGTGTCCGCGACGATGATGTCGGGGCGTTGCCCGCCGTCCTGGCTGAAGATCACGTCGATCATGTGCAGTGACTCGCCGGGCGTGCCTGAGACGACTTTGGCGGCTAGCCCGGAGCCCTGGTCGTTGACCATGTTCAGCCACGTCACACCCCGTTTGGACCCGAAGTACTTGCGGTTCGGGCGGGCGTAGATGCTCGGGATCGGGACGATGAACCGCATCCCGTCGATCCCGGCGACCAGGCCGCCGCCCCACGACTGCGCGAGCGCGATGCCGGCCTGCGCCGCGATCAGCCACACGTTCGCCGGCTCGTAGGTCTCGGTGCCGAGGTAGTTCTGGTTGACGTGGCTGATCCGGTCACGCTCGAGCGCGGGCACGCCCTTCTTGACGATCGGCGAGTACCCGATGTTCAGGGCGTGCGCGGTCAAGCACGCCGCGATTGTGACGTGCAGATCAGCCAGGCGGGTTTGTCCCCCGGACGCCGCGGCGAACGCCGTGACGAACCGGGGCTCCCACGACATCACCTCCAGGATCACCTCCGGGAGATCGACCCTCGGCAGCAGCGCGTTCACGTCGCGGCGCAGCTCGACCAGGCTCGCGGGCTCGTCGATCGCCTCGAGCCGCTCAATGTGCAGCTGCCCCTCTTGGTCGATGCTGACTGCGGTGTTCGCCTCCAGGCGCTCGCCGACGGCGCGGTACGCCGCGTCGAGCGTCCGGGCGTGCTCGGCGAGCAGATCGTCCGGGGTCGC
Source organism: Solirubrobacteraceae bacterium (assembly GCA_017882465.1). Classification (GTDB taxonomy): domain Bacteria; phylum Actinomycetota; class Thermoleophilia; order Solirubrobacterales; family Solirubrobacteraceae; genus Palsa-465. Next base: position 988 of record JADGPN010000573.1, on the reverse strand, counting down.
CGGCAGCGACAGGGCGGTCAGCACCGAGTCTTTCGCGTTGATCCACGCCTCGCCGGCGAGTAGCTGCGCGCGCGGGTCGCGCCAGCGCGAGGACGCGTCCGCGTAGATCTCGCGCCGCTTGAGATAGCGATGAAACTGCGTCAGCACGCAGAACACGTACGCGTTCCTATCGACCGCGTCGTCCTCATTGGTCGGCGCACCGAGCACGAGGCGCTTCCACGAGCCATGGACCAGCGACCCGTCGATATCGGCGCTCGTCAGCTTCCGGGCGCGCAACAGCGCGGGCATCCGCTTCATCTCGTCCAGGACTGCCTGCGCGTCGGCGTTTGCCTCGAACTCGATCACGCCGGTCAGCGTCTTCAGGAACCCGGTGACGGTCGCGATCCGCGTCGCGAGCTGCTCGCGCTTGACGCCGTCATCATCAACGTCGGGCGGGACGAGCTCGGTGATCGCCGCCACCGCCGCACTGAGCTCGCGTCTGGGGACGGCCGCGTCGATCAGCTCCCACACCTCGTCAAGCCCGAGCTCCTCGCCACGCGCAGTGGCGTCCATCAGAACCTCGACCGCGGTCGCGAGCTTCGCTGACGCGCGCGCGAGACGCGGGTGCTGCCGCGCCTTCTCCTTCACCGACTCGCGCTCAGCCTTACCGAGCAGCTCCGTGGCCATCAACAGGTCAAGCAGCTCCAGGCAATCATCGATCGCCCTCGCCTCCAGGAACACGACAGTCGCCAGCAGCGTCGCGAGGCGACGCGACCGCGGATGACGACGCAGCGCCCGCGCGTTCACGGCCATCCCGTAGCGCGCGAGGTCAACGAGCCGCAGGTGCGGTACCACCGCGTCGAGATCAAGGCCTCCCAACTCGAGCGCCTTGATCTCCGCGACCCGCGCAATCGCCTTCTCCAGATTCCTGCCCGACGGCTTCGCCGGCCCCTTACGCCACCGCTCAAGATCCGAGAACCGCCGGCCGTCCGGAACCTCCAGGAGACGC
>JADGPN010000572.1 GCA_017882465.1 Solirubrobacteraceae bacterium | reverse complement strand
GCGCTGGGAGAGCGCGTCGGCGCCGATGAGGGGTGCAGCTCGGCAGGCGCGGCGGGGACGTCACGCATGGCGAGCGCGACCACGACGCCGCGCTCGCCGTCGCGGCGCCGGATGGCGTCAACGGCGATGCCATCAAGCGCCGCTGAGCTCGCCGAGCTCGTATCCGGGGTCGCTCACCAGGCGTGCGCGCCGAGCCGAAGATAGCGACCGCCGGTCCGAGATCGCGCAGCGTCTCGCGGGAGCCTTCAAGCCGAAGGGTTACCTGAGTTTGTACGGGCTTCGTCAGCGACCTCCGCTGGAAGGCTTCGAGGTCAATACGTTGAATCCTATTGTCGCGTCTCGACTAGTCATCGGTCATGCGGCGTAGCCGACAGCGGGGAAGCCATGACGCGGACGAAGTGTGATGCTCAGGCCGACCGCGCGCCGAGAAGCCGCAAGAAACAAATGTCTGTCAGAGGACGCGGGGCTGCCGTGCCAAGCGACCCCCTGCTCAGAGCCCCTCTGAGGCGAAGATGTCAACCCATGCCAGCACGCGGCTCGTCTCGCCCTGGTAGATGGGCACGGCTCGGACGCGGCGGCGCTCATTCCGCCGTGCCTCGGCATCCCGCACCGCCGCTGCGACGATCTGCAGGTCGTGCCGTCCGAGCTCCTTCGGGACCCGGACGGACACCCCCTCGACAACAAAGTGAACGGTCGTGTCGTACATCGCCTGCGGCGATGGCTCGCGCACCTCGACCTCGAAGCCCGCAGCACTCAAGGCTCCCCGCAGATTGGAGACGAACTGGGCCTCGGCGCCCTCGCTGTTATCGACAATGACCCGCGTCCGGGCAACGTAGCAATCCTGTACGGCGCGGGTCGACCCGGGAAGCGACCCCAGCCCTGTGCCGGCGCCGATCTCGCTTCGCTCACAGCCAAGGAAACGTCCCGAGAATCCGCCGGACGATCAGCCTCCATTCCCGCGAATTCTTCGCCGGCGCTCGCGAGCGTGCGCCCGTCGAGGGCGAACGCAACCGCCTCCACCCCGTTGCGATGGCCTTTCACGATGTGGGGCGACTGGTTGCCGCCGGGGTCCCACAGCCGCCACCGTGCCGTCGCCGCTGGCGCTGGCGAGCGTGCGCCCGTCGGGCGCCGGGGAGAGGTAATTCTCGGATGAGCGCACGACATCGCCGGTGGACGACCGGTGGGGCTCGATCGGCGAGGCCGGGGACATCCTGATCATCATCGCGCGGTGATCAGGATCATGGTCGCGGTCGTGCCGCTGCGGCGCGCCGCGGACCCGGTCGCCTCGAAGTGGTTCCCGCACTACGGGTATGCGAGAAACAAGCGCGGATATCGGGTTTGCCGGCGCTGCGGCCGCGACCGCGGCGTTGCGAGCACGCCGCGCGGCCGCTCCCCCGGCGGCAAGCGGCGTGCTTGGCTGGCGGCAGTAGTGAAAGAGGTCCCGGGACCCTGTTTGAGAAGTAGGGCAGGTGAAGTCGGTCACGCACTACGCCTTGGGCGCGCTGGTGACGGGCGCCGTCGCACCGCCGCTGTCAAGAGCGGTAGGGCTGGATCTCACGCCCGCCGAGCTCGCGGTCGGTGTAGCGATCGGCACGCTCGCAGGGGTGCTGCCCGATATCGACACGCCGCGGAGCGTGGTGACCCACGGGCTGTTGCCGTTGCGTGGCCGCGGCGCGAGCGCCGCGGTCTTGCTAGGGCAGCTGCTCTCGATCCCACCGCGTGCGGTGGGAGTCCTAGCGCGCTCGGTGTTCGAGCACCGCGGCGCCACGCACTCCCTCGCCTTCGCGGCGATCTGGGCCGTGCTCGCCGCGCCGCTGTACGCGGCGCTCGGGTGTGCGCTGATCGTCGGCAGCGGCTACATGGTCGAGCTGATCGCGCAGCTCGTTGCCGGCGCGGACCCGTTGCGTATGGATCCCACCGCGGTGGTGTCGTGGATCGTCACGCGAGCGTCCGGGGCGATGCCGCTGGTCATCCTGTGCGTCTTGTGCGGCTACCTGTCGCACCTGCTCGCCGACGCGATGACGATCGCGCCGATCCGGCTGTGGTGGCCCAGTCGCCGGCGGGTGTGGGTGCTTCCCAGGCCGTTGCGGATCAAGACTGGAGGCAGCTTCGAGCGTTACCTCCTACAGCCGCTCGCGGTAATTGGTGCGGTCGCGGTGATCGTCGTGCAGGTTGGGATTCCGCTGTGCAACGCGAGCGCCGTCCTATGATGGGGTCTGTCGAGAGTTCGTGCGGAAACCGCGATAAGCGGACCCACCGTTGCGCCGGCGGTGGGCGACATCGTCGAGATCGACCGGCTCGGCCGCCGGTTCCACGCGCTCGTGACCGGCCAGGCGCCGGACGGCCTGGCCCTCCAACCGCTCGACCGGCGAATCACCTACCGAGCCTGCGAAGTACACACCCACTGGGCAAAACGTGGGCGCTCACGCACCACCGACGAACCGCTCAAGCCCTTACCGCTCCAACTCGAACTCGACACCACAAGCCGCGATCCAGACTAAACAGGCGCCAGCCCGCCACTCACAAGCTCGGGCTACCCACCGGCCTCGGCCCACACGTTCTCCACGCTCACGACGCAATCACGACCGCTCTCGCCGATACCGGCAGTCTCGATGGGGGCCATGTGCGCACGCGATTGACCGAGGTCACGCCAGCATGATCGTCGGGTTCGTGGCGTGAGCGCAGCGCCTAACCCTTCTGTGCCTTGCCGGTCGGATGCAGCTCAGGCCCGGCCTTTCGCACAAGGCCCTCCTGTTGGAGGCGTTGCGCGACGCTGTACAGGCTGGTCGAATCCTTCAGCCCAAAGCGTGTTGCTGCTTGGGCGAGGGTGACGTCCGGCTGCTCGCGGACGAGTGCGAGAAGATCGTCTCGCCGGCTGCTTTTGCGGGCGCCGGTTGACCTTTTTGTCGCCTGGCGGGCTTCGCGCGGTCAGTCGCGGGAGCGCTGCGCCTGCCCCGCGTCGGTGTTGGGGCGGACTTGCGCGCGCGGCTGGCGCTTGGGCCGCCACGCGCAGACTCGCTGCGGCGCGAGGCGCCTGAAGGGCTCTTGCGCGACGCCCGTGCCGCAGGCGCAGCTGTAGTGGCAGCGTCATGGATGCCGAGCAGCGAGCCGAGGCCGGAGAGGACCGAGCTCACGCTCGGGTTCTCGATCGCCTCGTCGAGCTCGCGCAGCGTGCGGCTGAGGATCGCTCTCACTTTCTGTGCG
>JADGPN010000571.1 GCA_017882465.1 Solirubrobacteraceae bacterium | reverse complement strand
CCCATCAACCATCATGTCACCGGCCAGGAACCAACCCTGGTCGCGGACCGAAGTAAGCCCGGGCGCCCGCGCACACACGACCCCGCTCCTCCAACGCGCACACGCCCCGCCACCGAACCAACCCGGGGGGCTTGACAGGACCGATTCGACAAGTAAGCATGGTGGCGATGCGGCGCCTGCGGCCACGACTGGGCCGCGCCGGTCGGCAACCGCACGAACGGCAGCGGCTGCCCGAGATGCGACCGCAAGCCCAACTCGGCCAGCTGACGCCGTGCTCGGCGCAAAGCTGAGCGAGGATCTCCATCGCATCGTTGGTGCGGGAGAGGGGGAGCACGGCCAGGCAGGTCGATCGGACGGAACCGTCTCGAAACCACGACGGCCTGTTGCAGACGTGCCGCTCGAAGCTTCTCCCTCTGGGCGAATGCGAGCGCGGCGGCGGTCGTTCGGATCGTTAGCTTAGCTCGACGCCCGGGACTCGATCGTCAGCAGGCGGTCCGTGATCTCCCGGTCTTCCGCTGGCGCTTGCTGGAACGCGCCGAGCGGGCTAGCGCGAAGAGGCGCCTGCTCGTGCATTTGCGGCTGAGCGGCAGTCTTGCTGCCGCTCGCAAGCAGGTGGCTGCTTCTGCTCAGAGGCAGAAGTCTTGCCCAGACTGCTGCAGATCGATCAGACCGGCGCTGTCCTCCGGGCGGCAGTGGCTTCCGGATTGGCCGGCGAAGCGGAAGTGTCGGACCGGGACCTACGTCACGCGGAGCCGCGGGTCTGGCTTGCGTAGGATCACGGGGCGATGAGCGGTGGCCAAGATCGGGCGGTGCTTGTTACCGGTGCCTCGCGCGGTATCGGAGCCGCAATCGCTCGCGCATTCGCGTCGGGCGGTGATCGTGTTGCTGTTCATTTCGGACAGAGCCGTGACGAGGCTGAGCGGGTCGCGGCGTCGCTGGCAGGGCTCGGGCACTGCGTGGTCGGCGCGGACCTCGCGGACGCCGCGGCGATCAGGCGGATGGTCGACGATGCCGCGGATCGGCTGAGCGGCTTGGACGTACTTGTGAACAACGCCGGCGTGTTCCGGCCGCATCCGATCACAGAGACAAGCTATAAGGACTGGCAGCGTGCATGGGAGGAGACCCTGCGCGTTAATCTCCTTGGTGCGGCGAACGTGTCGTGGTGCGCTGCGCAGCACATGATCACGAGCGATGGCGGCAGCATTGTGAACGTCTCGTCTCGCGGAGCGTTTCGAGGCGAACCCAAGCAAGCTGCTTACGGCGCTAGCAAGGCCGGGCTCGTCGCCCTCGGGCAGTCCCTTGCTCGTGCGCTTGGCCCGCACGGGATCTCTGTCACGTCGGTCGCGCCAGGGCTCGTCGAGACGGACATGGCCGCTGAGAACCTCGCTGGTGAGCTCGGCGAGCAAAGGCGCGCGGAAAGTCCTCTCGGGCGGATCGCGACTCCCGAGGAAGTGGCCGCAGCGGTCGTCTTTCTAGCCTCGGCTGAAGCCGCTATGACGAGCGGCGCCGTCCTTGACATCAACGGCGCGTCCCACCTGCGGATGTAACAGTCGCTGCTGCTTTGCCGATCGCGGAGCACTCCGCCCGAACTTTGGTCAGACGGCTCCTGCGGGCTGCGAGTGCAAGTCGGGGGCTGCTCCGTTTCGATCAAGACGACACTCTCGCCCGGGTCCCGGCGGACTTGCTTTTGCGAATAGGGGCACTCTCGGGCGGGCTCAGCAGACGCCTCCTCCGGGCTGCTTGCAGCAGTCCCGATCGAACCGCTGGGGCTACCCGACCCGGGTCAATCGAGACTGCTGCAAGTAAGCCCGGAGCGGTAGTCCCGACCGAGTCGCTTCGCCGACTGGCCCTTGTCGCGGATGATGTGGCGCGGAACGCGCAAGGACGCGCGGCACGGGTCCCCGGTAGGGTCTTCCCTGTGTTCGGGTCGCAACTTCTCGCAGTGGTCACCGTTGTAGCGGTGTGCGGATTTGTCGCCTGAGATGGCTTACCCTGGCGCTTGTTTGTTCTGGTGTTTGGGCAGCGCCTGCCGCGGCGACAAGGTCGAATAGGTCGACGGCCGTGGCGCCTGCCAGTCGGGTTGTCTTGGGTAGCTCGTTTCAGCCGATGAGGGGGGTGACCGGGGTCTGGACGAGCGGTGATTATCTGCTACTCAGCACGATCCCGCCCGGCCCCACCACGGTCCCCCAAGGCTTCAATCCATGGAGCACGGGTTGGATCGTGAGCAACACCCGGCTCGGCACCACGACCGCGCTCGAACCTCAGTGCCACGTCGTCGGACTTGGTCCTCCGTGGATCTTGATGAGTTGCCCGCTAACTTCGAACCCGTACGGGGCCTACGACGTTGAGCTCTATTCGCTCGCTGACGGGAAGGGTCGGACGGTTACGCCCAGCACCGGCGTGCCGTATTGCGCGGCGCCACCCCCCGATGTGGAGACCGAATGTGCCGGAGCGAACGGCGTTGGGGCCTACTGGATCAGGTGGGACGCGACTTGCTACCACTGCGGAGACACCTACTTGTTCCAGAACATCCAGACGGGCGAGCTTCGGGACGACCCGACCAACGCTACGACGTTCGCGGACCTGAACTCTCCCGACTTGGCCCACAGGACTTGCCCGGGGGTGCGGCTCATGCGCGTCGACGGCTACGGATTGGGCTGGGGTTCGCTGACTCCTTACGGTCAGTTCGCGCTCGCGATCGGCACCGGCAATAGTGCTTTTCTGGAGCGGTGTGGGACGCGCATGCGACGACTGCTCGCCGATGGAAACACGGAAGTGTCGCGCGCCCTGGCCTCGAACTCCAGCGCGATCGTGTGGCAGGCGGTAACCAGCCGGTTGAACGGGCTGTTCCTCCCCAGCCTTCAGACGTTCACGATCCCGCTTCCGTCCGCAATCGTGAAGCCGCCGGGATCGCCGGAGGACACCCCCGTTCTGTCGCTCGAGCTGACCTCAGGAAGGCTCTACGTGGAGGACGGCTGGTCTGGAACGATCTGGTGGACCGCCAGCCCCACCGCCTTGCCGCGCAACACGCGTCGACCAAGGCTCACGCGCTCGGGCAGCACCCTGACTTGCCGGCGCGGGAGCTGGCGCAACGCTGGCCGCTTCTCCTACGCGTGGCGGGTGAACGGCATCGCGAACAAAGGTGCCAAGCCCAGGCTGGCCGTGGGCAAAGCCCTCCATCGACGCAGCGTGAGCTGCAGCGTGA
>JADGPN010000570.1 GCA_017882465.1 Solirubrobacteraceae bacterium | reverse complement strand
CGTCCCAGTCCTTGTCGAGCTTCGCGACCGCCTTGGGGTACTTAGCGTCGAACTCTGAAGACTCCTATGTCAAGCCCCTCCTTGTGAGATGGTGGCGTGCGGCCTTCCGATCGCCGTCAAGGATGCCGCTGCGCGGCTCGCTGCGCTCCGGGCCCTGACGGGCCATCCGTTGACTGCGCGGGGCCGCGCGCGGTTATGCAGCGAGGAGGGGCTGGGCGGTGTGTGAGGCGAGGTCACGGATCATGCGGCGGTAGATGACATCGGAGAGGTGGCGCTTGAGGATCCGGCGGGCCTCCTTCTTGGTGTGCCCTTTCGCGCGCGCGGTGGCGAAGATCGCTTGGGCGCGCGGCTCGCAGCGCAGCTGGGTGATCGCCATCCGGTGAAGCACCGCGTTGATCCGCCGGTTCCCGCCGGGGTTGTAGCGATGGCGGACCGGTTCGCCGGGGCCCTCGGCGGTCGAGGCGGGCAGCGGCGCGGTGCCGTTGAACCGCGCGAACCCGCCCTCGGTGAACCGGCGGGGGTCGCCGACTTCGACCAGCAGCTCGGCGACCGACCGGGTCTCCAGGCCACAGAGCTCTGCGAGCGTGGAACCGCTGGTGCGCACGAGCGCGCAGAGCTCGCGCAGGACCGTCTTCTCCTCGCGGTCAAGCGCCGCGATCTGCGCGGCGTACCCGTCGAGCAGCGCCAGTCGCAGGCGGGTCGGTGGGTCGTAGCGCCGGCGGCGGTTGCGATCGGCCAGCGCGGTCAGCCTGGGCCGGACGGCCTTGCTGTCCGGTAGCTGGTCGCGCAGCTGGAGCGGCAGCTCGCACAGCAGGTGCTCGGCCTCATTGAGCAGGTGCTGGCGGCTGGTGAGGATCGAGCGGCGGCGGTTATGCCACAGCGCGAGCAGCTGGTGGGACTCGTCCGGGCCCTGGTCCTCGCCGGCGCGCTTGAATGCCTTGGGCAGCAGCGGGTGTGCGAGCGTCTCCCGCGCGATCCGCTCGGAGTCCAGCACGTCGGACTTGCCGCGCTGGCGAGCGCGATCGTTGCGGGGCGTGCGGTTCGCGCAGACATCGCGCACGTCATAGCCGCGGCCGCACAAGAACATCGCGGTGTGGCGCCCCCAGCTCGAGGCGCCCTCGACTCCCCAGCGCGCGATCGGACCGAACCCAAGCGCCCACGCCTCAAGCGCGCGATGCCCGTCGCCGGACACGCGGAAGTGCTCGCTGGCAAGGATCCCGCCGCGGGGATCGGCGACCGTCGCCGTCACCGTCCGCTTGTGCGGATCGATCCCGACCACGTTGCCCGCGCAATCGGGCGTGATCAACAGATGCGACGGTCCCGGACCGCGCTTCCTGGCTCTTCTCATCACTTGACCTCCAGACGAACATGTTGTGGCGGACCGGCCGACAACATCCCGGTAGGCGCCCTCATCTGAAGGGGCGAACACTCCTATCAAGCCAGACCGATCCTCGAAGGCATGAGCCGAGGCCGACACTTCAGAGAGAGGACACCTCTCGGGTCAGATCTGAGATGAGCCAGACCTCGGCTCCGCCTTCGACCCTACGCGAACCGTCGCCCGCGCGGGCACCCAAATTCAACACCGGGATCTGAGAATGCGCACGGGGATGCGTTGCTGAGGGGGTGCCTAGGGGTAGGCGTTCACGTGGGGTCGGGGTGATCGGGAGGATTCCTTCAGGGCGCACGGAATCTTGCGTTCGTGCGTGTTGCGGATGCGGAGCGTGTCGCGAGGGCGGGTGGTGAGCCGGCGGTTGAGTTGGTGCTCGGCCTGTTGGCGGAGATCACCGCGTTGCGGGAGCGGGTTGATGAGCACGATCGCCTGTTGAAGCGTGATTCGACGAACAGTTCGTTGGCGCCGTCGACCGATCCGCCGTTGACCCGGCAGCAGCGTCGCGCCCGCGAGCGTGAGCGGGCCAAGCAGCAGGGTCGTAAGCAGCGTGGTGGTCAGCCTGGGCATGAGGGCAAGAGCAGAGAGATGGTCGCGCCCGAGCGGGTCGATGATCACGTCGAGCATGTTCCGGTCGCCTGTGGGTGCGGGCACCGGTTCACAGGTAGTGAGGAGCATGTCGGCGATCCGGTGTTGCGTCAGAAGTGGGAGCTTCCGCAGGTCGTGCCGTTGGTGATCGAGCACCGCTTGCACCGGCTCGTGTGCCCCGGGTGCGGGACCGCGGTGCTGGCCGAAGGCGACGGGATCTCCGCGTCCGCGTTGGGACCCAGGCTGGAAGCGCATGTGGCGGTGATGGCGGGCGTGTATCGCCTCTCGCGCCGGCAGATCGTGGAGCTGCTCTGCGAGATGTTCGGAACGACGGTCAGCGTCGGCGCGGTCAACGCCACGATCATGCGGATCAGCGCGGTGCTGGCCGATCCGTGGCGGGAGCTGCGCGACGCGGTCCGCAAAGCTCAGGCGGTCCATGCCGATGAGACGTCGTGGCGGTTGCGGGGAGAGACAAACTGGCTGTGGGTCGCCGCGTCCGCGCTGATGGCGTGCTACCGGATCGACCCGGCCCGGTCCCAAGCCGCAGCGAAGGAGCTGTTCGGCGAGGACTTCGGGAGCTTCATCATCACCGACCGGTACGCCGGCTATCACTGGCTCGATGTGCTGCAGCAGCAGTTGTGCTGGTGTCACGCGATCCGTCAGTTCGTCAGCGTCTCCGAACGCGACGGCGCCCCCGGCCGACTCGGACACCAGCTGCTCGCCGCCGCGCGTGAGGTGATCCGCGCGCACCGCGAGTATCTCCAGGACGGTCACGACCTGACCTGGCTGCACGCCCAGCTCGCACCGTATCGCGAGCGCATCAAGGCGCTGCTCGAGCAGGGCGTTCGTGGCCGGCATCTGAAGACCCGCCGGTTCTGCGCCGGCCTGTTGGACGAGTACGACGCGCTCTGGACGTTCTGCGAAGTCGAAGGGATCGACCCGACAAACAATGCGGCGGAGCGCGCGCTCAGGCACGGGGTCCTACTACGAAAGATCCAGCTCGGCACCCAATCGGAGAAAGGCAACCGCTGGATCGAACGGATCTGCACCGCCCGCGAGACCTGCCGCCTGCAAGGCCGCTCCATGCTCGGCTACCTCCACGAAGCCGCGACCGCCGCCCAGCACCGCCAGCCGATCCCATCGCTGACGCCGACGTAAACCCCAGACCGGCATCCGGGCGGTCACCGAGTTACAGAAGGAACACAACGCCGCATCCCGACACCCCGTGAACG
>JADGPN010000569.1 GCA_017882465.1 Solirubrobacteraceae bacterium | reverse complement strand
TGCGATGCAGAGAATATGTACACTCGAACGCGCTGACCGTCGTGGAATTCTACGACCGGGACCGTTGAATTTCTCTACATATGCTAACTTCATATATATCAACAACATCCCAGAACGGTGCAGGAGCATCGCGCTGTGACCGCCGATGTTCGCGACAATAGCAGAGTATTTCACTCCTCTTTCATGGATCGCTAAGACACTGCGCAGCAATCACTTACATCTTGTTGAGGAACGCCACGTTCTTGGCCCTTCCCTTGCCTTAGGAAGGGGTTGGCGCCCCTGGCATTCGAGTCGGATCCAGGCCAGGGTCGCCGAGTTCGTGATTCACGCACTCAGCCGGGGGACCACCATGGTCATGACCCTCGTCATCCTCACCTTCGTGGTGTTCGTGCTGCTGGACCGCTTCGTCTTCAGCAAGCGGTTCAGCGTCGAGCCCGCGGCGGAACGCGCGCTCTCGCGGGCCGAGGCGCTGCCGGCGATGGCCGGTCTCGTCCCGGCCGGGATCTACCTCCAGCCGACGTTCACGTGGAGTCGTCTGGGCGGCGCCGGCGAGGTGTTCGTCGGCGTCCATCCGATGTTGCTGGGGCTCGCGGGCGAGGGGTGCTCGTTCGAGCTCCGCCGGGTGGGCGAGGAGGTCGGCCGGGGCGATCCGCTCGTCGGCATCGCGCGCGCCGGTCGCCACCTGACGGTCCGCGCGCCGTTCGCGGGCCGTGTCGAAGCCGTGAATCTGCGTGGGCGCGGCGGGGCGCCGTGGCGCGGCCTCCAGGCGGACGACGGCGGCTGGCTGTACCGCATCCGGGCCGAGCACGTGGCCGACGCGGTGTCGCGCTGGCTCTCGGGCGAGCGGGCCGCGGAGTGGGCGCGGCGCCGCTACGACGACCTGCGGGCGTATCTGCACGACGCGGCGATGCACGGCCACCTCGGGACGGTGATGGCCGATGGGGGTGAGCTGCCGGTCGGGATCCTCGGCGAGCTGGATGCGAGCGTCTGGGCCGGTCTCGAGGACCGGTTCCTGGCGCGCACCGAGTGAACACCGAGACGCGGTCCGCGGACCGCGCGGGACGGGGGAGGCGGGAATGAATCGCCGGGATCTCTTCAAGGCGCTCGGAGTGGCGGCCGGGACCGTCGCGTGTGCCCGCACGGCGCGGGCGGCGGAGCCGGGGCCCAGCGTGGCGGACGGCGCCGATCCGGTGGGCGTGCTGGTCGACACCACCCGGTGCATCGGGTGCCGGATGTGCGAGTTCGGCTGCGCGCACGCCAACGGGCAGGCCAACGGGCTGGAGAAGCCGAGCTTCGACGAGGCGCTGGGTCCGAACCGCCAGCCCACGGAGAAGCGGTGGACGGCGGTCCAGCGTCACGTGGTCGCGGGGCGCGCCATCACGGTGAAGCGGCAGTGCATGCACTGCGTCCAGCCGGCCTGCACGGCGGCGTGCCTCACCAAGGCGATGTACAAGACGCCCGACGGCCCCGTCATCTGGCGCTCGAACAAGTGCATGGGGTGCCGGTACTGCATGGTCTCGTGCCCCTTCGACGTGCCGAAGTTCGAGTACCACAGCGCCGTGCCGCGGATCCAGAAGTGCCAGCTCTGCTTCCAGCGGGTGGCGGCGGGGCAGCAGCCGGCGTGCGTGGCGTCGTGCCCGGCGCAGGCGCTCACCTTCGGGCGGCGCAACAACCTGCTGGACGAGGCGCGCCGGCGCATCTACACCGAGCCCGGGCGGTACATCAGCCACATCTACGGCGAGCGCGAGGCGGGCGGCACGAGCTGGCTGTACCTGAGCGCGGTGCCCTTCGACCAGATCGGCTTCCGGACCGACCTGGCGACGGAGGCGTATCCGACGTACACGAAGGAGTTCCTGTACGCGGTGCCGCTGGTGCTGACGCTCGTGCCGCCGCTGCTGCTCGGGTTGAGCCGCGCGACGGACAAGGGGGAGCGGGGCGGGGACGAGGGAGGCGACGCATGACCGCCGGCCTGCGGACGATCGGGGGGCCGCAGCTGGGGCCCGAGTTCCGGCGGTTCGTGAAGTTCCTCCTCGCGGAGGCGCGGCCCAAGGGCCCGGTGATCACGCCGTTCAACGTGATCACCGCGCTCATCATGGCGACGTCGGCGGTGCTGCTGGCCTACCGGTTCGCGTTCGGGATCGGGACGATCACGAACCTCTCGCAGGACGTGCCGTGGGGCCTGTGGATCGGGTTCGACGTGGTGACGGGCGTCGCCTTCGCCGGTGGGGCGTACGTGCTGACGTTCCTCGTCTACGTCATGCGCATCGAGAAGTACCATCCGATCGTCCGGGTCACGGTGCTGAACGGCTTCCTGGCGTACGTCTTCTACGCCGGCGCGCTGCTGCTCGACCTGGGCCGCCCGTGGAACGTGATCAACCCGGTGATCGGGAACTCCTTCGGCGTGAGCTCGGTGCTGTTCCTGGTCGCGTGGCACTTCATGCTCTACATGATGGCGCAGTTCGTCGAGTTCTCGCCGGCCGTGGCGGAGTGGCTCGGCTGGAAGCGGGTGCGCAAGGTCCTGGGCGGCATGACGCTCGGCGCGGTGATCTTCGGCATCTCGCTCTCGATCCTGCACCAGTCGGGCCTCGGGGCGCTCTATCTGATGGCCCGCGACAAGATCCACCCGCTCTGGTACTCGGAGTTCATCCCCGTCCTCTTCCTGGTCTCGAGCATCTTCTCGGGGCTCTCGATGGTCATCGTCGAGGGGAGCATCACGCACAAGGTCTTCCATCACCGGACCGGGGCGAAGCTGCGGGCCACGAACGACGACATCGTCTTCGGGCTCGCCCGCATCTGCATGGCGGTGATGTTCGTGTACCTCTTCGCCAAGATCCTGGTGTTCGTGCACGGCCACGGCGAGCGGTACCTCTTCACCGGCTGGGGCGCGTGGTTCCTGGTCGAGATCGCGGGCTTCGTGGTGGTGCCGGCGGTGCTGTTCGCCCGCGGGTTCCGGCAGCGGAGCATCCCGACGGTGCGGCTCGCGGCGGTGCTGACGCTGGTCGGCATCATCCTGAACCGGCTCAACGTGTCGGTCATCGCCTTCAAGTGGTACGCGCCGGTGCGCTACGTGCCGTCGTGGATGGAGATCGTCGTGACGCTCGCCGTCATCAGCGCGGAGCTCTGGGTCTTCCGGTGGGTGGTGAACCGGATGCCGGTGCTCGACTTCGCGATGGATCACGGGGAGCAGCCCGTCATCGAGCCGGCCGCC
>JADGPN010000568.1 GCA_017882465.1 Solirubrobacteraceae bacterium | reverse complement strand
ACCGCTCACATCCACGCGTTCGTGTGCTTGTGGTACGCGCCGTTCCACACCCGGGCCGTGAAGGTGATCCTGATCCGTAACCCCGGCCGCGAAGAAGGGTTCGATGTCGCGCTCGCGTCCACCGACACCAACGCCGCCACCGCACAGCTGATCGCCCGCTACGACAGCCGCTGGACGATCGAGACCTGCCATCAAGAAGCCAAGGCCCACGGCGTCGGCGAGGCCCGCAACCGCGTCCAAAAAGCGCAGCGGACGGTCCCGGTCGGGTTCATCGCGCCGACGATCACGATCACCCGGGTAGGCGCCTGATGCCTGAACGCTCGCCCGTGGGCCGACGGCTCGCGCGCCTGCGTGTCTCGGTATCACATTGCGTCAAGCCACGGGGAAGACCGGCGCGTGAGGGCGGTATCGTTGTCGGCGACGTTCACGCGGATCAGGTGCGAACGTGGTTGTGCCCGACGCCTAACGACCGCGACCGCTTCATGGAGATGCAACCGAGGCTGCGCGCGGCTCGTGTGGCAACGATCGCGAGCGCGTTGATCATCGCTGCGGTGATGCTGCCCCGCGTGGAATGGCCAGTAATCGCGGTAGCAGTGGTGACGGTCGCCATCGTGCTCATCGGTGGCGCTGATCTCGAGCGACGACGGCGCCCCGAGCTGTGGGTGTTCTTCTCGGCCGTGGTCAACTTGCAGGTGCTGGTGGCGGTCGGCGTGGTCCTGACTGGTGGGCCGCGCACACCGCTGGTCTGCATGGTCGCTGTTCCGGTCGCGATGGTCGCGACGCGCTTCAGCCGCCGCGGGTTGATCGTGGGTGCTCCGGCGAGTGCGCTGGTGGTGCTCGCCGCGACGCTCGGCGTCGATCCGGGCTACGTCGTCGCGCATCCGGAGTCGGTCGTGGTGCCGCTGGCGCTCGTGGTGTGCATCGCCCTGTACATGGACCCGCTGCTGTCCTCAGACGTGCGCCATCGCGCGAACAGCACTCTCGACGAGCTCACAGGACTGCTCAACCGCCGATCGCTTGAACCCCGCCTGGCGGAGGTATCTCAGCAGGCAGCGATGACCGGTCAGCCGGTCAGTCTCGTCGCGGGCGACCTCGATCATTTCAAGCTGGTCAACGATCAATGGGGTCACTCAGTGGGTGACCTGGTACTCAGCCAGGCGGCAGACGCGATGCGCCGATGCTTGCGAACGTTCGAGCTGCTCTACCGGATCGGCGGCGAGGAGTTCCTGCTCGTGCTGCCAGGAGCAGGCGAGCACGACGCGCTCACGATCGCTGAGTCCCTTCGAGCCGCCGTCGAGGAAGCAGATCCGGGAGGTCTCCGCGTGACATGCTCCTTCGGGGTCGCCACCTCACACGGAGCCGACGTGGCGATCGAACCGCTGCTCAAAGCCTCCGACACAGCGCTATACGCCGCCAAGCGCGCCGGTCGCAACCGTGTCGAGCTCTTCAACCCCGCGTCTCTCGGCAGCCGCGTGACCGCACGCCCAGCCTGGACTCCCCCCGGTTTTGCGTGACACCAGGTTTGTCGTGAGCTGGCTATCTGGTCCGCTCCCCCGATTCGCGTCTGCGCCTGGCTATGCGGCCGATTCACCGGCAGGGGCTCTGTAGAGCTGCGGATCGGTAGCAATCGCGACCACGAGCAGCCGGTAGAAGCCGGCGGCGTCGATGCGCCGCCCTGGCGAGCATCGAGAATGTCGCTTCTCGCTACATATTTCGGCGGCTCAGCGACGCTCACCTGCCGAGCCAGCTTCCCGCCCCAGCTCACCGCGCTCCAGCAACAGTAGCTGCTCCTACTCAACCTCCCCGCCAGCGCCTACACCAACTGACCGCGCCGCCAACAACCACCACAGGGTGGGGGCGCATATGCCGCAACAGAAGTGCGGAACGTTAGCTAAGCCTGGATGCACCGAATGAGGCGCACGGTTCCGTCCGGGCCTGAAGCCTAAATGCCCTCCCGAGCAGGACTTTACACGACTGTGTGCGCAGTCGGGGCCCTGTCAGGAGGACGCTACCGGGGTTTCTGTGGGTGCTGGGATTACCGCCTGCGGCTACTGATGCCCGATTTGGTGTCGCGTGACCCGGTTTCACGCCCGGGTAGGGGCCGCAACGTCGCTCAAGAGAGGACGCCGCCGCCGCGACATACTCAGCGGCCATCGCTTAGCGGCACTCTCCGTTCCGTTGTTCCCTACGGGCCGTCCCGAACGCGTGCACGTTCTCGAGGACCCGAAAGCACGCGGATCTGCAGCAACGGCGGGGACATCCGGCGCTGCGGCGCCTTCTCAGCACCCCCGGAAACAGCACAAGCGCCGGAAAAACGAGTCTCCTAATGTTTCCGTGGGTCGTGTCACCTCTAGCGAAACGGCCAGCGAACCGCGATGATGGAAGCGTGGAAGGCCGTGAGAATGAGCGCGAGTTTTACCGGGCGATCATCGACCGTGCCAAAAGGGTTCGTGAGCGCGCCGCCGAGTCGCTAAGACAGTCCCTCGCGTTGCGCAAGAGACAAGGAGACATTGGGGCGCAGCCTGACACCGCGCAAAAGCGGCGTAAGTTTCGGCGGCAGGATTGACTAAGCCGCAAGCGGCACGGCGCGCGCCTAGCGAGCTTCGCTCGGATCGTCAGGTCGGCATGCAGCCGGACGCGATCCAAACCACGAACGGCTTAGGCTTGGGCGCGGTCGGCTTGGCGCTGGGGGGGCTGATTCGCACGACGTCCCAGATGAGGCCGGTGCGTTCGAGGAGGCGGATCACGAGTGCGAAGGGGTCGAGTTGATAGCGGTGCAGCCCGTGGAACGCGAGTGGGGAAGGCGTGTGGGAACGACGACTTGCACTGGCCCCGGCGCGACGGTGGTTCTCAGGCGTGGTGGTTGTTGTGCCAGGCTTCCCCGAGCGACGCGAGCGATAGCCAGGCGAGGTTGCGGGACGGCCGGCGAGGCCGAGTAGGACCCACAGCAGCGATGTCGTGTTGACGAAGCGGATGACCGGGTCCTTGAGCAGGTCGCGGACGTAGCGCTCCTTTGCCGCGCGCTGGTCGTGGAGGAACAGCCAGCCCACGTGCGCGTGCGCGAGCCCGCGCAACGCGCCTCGCCAACCGTCTGGCAGACATGGAACGAGGACCTCCACTGGCCCCATGGTCGGCGATGCGTCCACTGGCGGCTCGTCAATTCTGGTAGCGCTCACGGTGCCGACTGTAAGGCCTGCGCGTTGGGCGCGGAT
>JADGPN010000131.1 GCA_017882465.1 Solirubrobacteraceae bacterium | reverse complement strand
CTGGTCGCGCGGCTCAGCTCCGAGGCCCCGGACGCCGCCTTTGTCGCGCTCCACGGCCGTGACGGCGAGGACGGCACCGTCCAGGAGCTGCTGGAGGTGATGGGAATTCCGTACACGGGCTCGGGTGTCTCTGCGTGCATCCGGATGGCCGACAAGGTGCTCTCCAAGCACGCGATGCGGGACCGCGGCATTCCCACCCCGGACTTCTTCGCGTTCAGCGAGACGGCGTTCAGGGAGCTCGGCGCGGCCCAGGCTCTGCCTGCGATCGAGGAGCGCCTGAAGTTTCCGATCGTGGTCAAGCCGGCCGGTCAGGGATCGGCCCTCGGGATCAAGTTCGCGCGCACTGCGGCCGACATCCCGGCCGCGCTCGTTGCCGCCTTCTCCTACGACCGCAAGGTGCTGCTCGAGCGCCACGTGACCGGCCGCGACCTGGCGGTCTCGATCCTCGACGAGGGCGGTGTGCCGCGACCGCTGCCGATCGTCGAAGCCGTGCCCCAGCAGGAGGATTTCTACGACTTCGAGTCGCGTTACGAGATCGGACGCACGCGGTTTGTGTGCCCAGCCAGCCTGGATGACGCCGTGACCGAGCGCGCGAGCGAGCTCGCGCTGGAGGTGTACGCGCTGCTCGGCTGCTCGGGCTTCGGGCGAGTCGATCTGATGCTGGAGCGCGACACCGACGCGCTGTACGTGCTCGAGGCCAACGCGATCCCGGGGCTCACCGAGACGAGCCTTCTGCCGCAGGCGGCCGACGCAGCCGGGATCGGCTTCGACGAGCTGGTGGCACGCATCCTCGAACCGGTGCTCTCGCGATGAGGGCGGAAACGCAGCGGGAGATCCTACGGCGGTTCTTCACACTCCGGGACACGCACACGACGGAGCTCGCGCTGGCGCCGATGCGCCAGCGGGCATCGGTGTACACCGACCCCGCGCGACCCTGAGGCGTCAGCTCTCGCCGGCGAAGTCCTCGGGCGTGACCCGGTCGAGGAAGTCCTTGAACTTCTCCACGACCTCTTCGGTGTCCTCGACCTCGTGCTCAAACTCGATCGCCGACTCGGCGATCACGTCGTCGGCGGCGAAGATCGGGGCGCCGGCACGAACGGCGAGCGCCAGCGCGTCACTGGGCCGGGAGTCGACGTCGAAATCACGTCCGTTGGCCCGAAGGCTGATCGACGCGTAGAAGGTGTTCTCCCGCAGCTCGGTCACCGCAACCCTGGTGCACTCGACCTCGAGCTCGCCGAGCATCTCCGACAGGAGATCGTGGGTCATCGGCCGCGGCGTGGAGGCGCCCTGCAGCTTCATCAGGATCGCCGCCGCCTCTGGGTGTCCGATCCAGATCGGCAGGAACTTGTTGCTGTCGACGGTCTTGAGCAACACGATGGGCTGCTTGCCGACCATGTCGAAGCTAACGCCGTAGATGACCATCTCCTGCACGCGCCGCTCCTCGCTGGGGATGCTGGCAAGTATAGGGTTCGCCGGAGGGGTGCCCTACGTGGTCTGTCGAGCCGTGAGGCCGTCCACATTCTGTGGATGACGACCGGGCTGGGCGGCGGTGGCGGTTCGCTCGCGCTGACCTCGGCGACCAGCCCCAGCCTCGAGGACCTGGGGGAGGTCAAGCTGGCTCCACACGTGCCCCCGGCGCTGATCGGCCGCAGGTCCTTCTACCCTGATGGCAATGGCCAGCGCGCTCGAGGAGACGATCGCCACCCAACCCGAGCAGCTCGAGCGCTCACTGGCGATCGACCTCACCGCGGCTGTCGAGAAGCTCTCCGGAGCCGTACGCATCTGGCTGGTCGGCACCGGGACCAGCCAGCACGCGGCCGAGCTCGGGGCGTGGATGCTGCGGGACGCGGGACGGGATGCGCGATGGCGATCCTCGGCCACGTTCGCTCGCCATGGTCCCGAGCTCGGTGAGGCCGACGGCGTGATCGTGATCTCGCACAGCACCGAGAGCTCCTTCGCCCGGGCCGCCAGGGCGCGGGCGGCCGCAGCCGATGCCCGCCTGGTCTCGATCACCGGATTCGGGCGCGGGTGGGCAGAGGCGATCGAAACCGCCCCCCGCGAGATGTCGGAGACCTACACCGCGAGCTACACGACGGCGCTGATGGTGCTGGCTCGGCTGTCGATCGATCTCGGGGAGAGCACCTTTGGTCCTGAGCAGCTGGCGGCGATCCCCCAGCGAGCGCTGGCGGCGCTCGGTCGCGCGCAAGCTCCTGAGGCGCCGGTGCCTGAACGGGCGCTGGTCATCGCCGGTGCCGGCCCCGCCGCGGTCACGGCACGGGAAGGAGCGGTGAAGCTCCGCGAGGCGGCACGGATCCTGAGCGAAGGCTACGAGGCCGAGAACCTCCTGCACGGATCGGCGGTGCCGCTCGACCACCGCGACGCGCTGCTGCTGCTGTGCCCGGAGTCCGACCCCGATCGGCTGCTGGCGCTGATGGGCGAGGCGGCCCGGGACGCCGGCGTAACGGTCGCATCGCTCTCGGAGCCGGGCGGCCTGCATCCGGTGCTGGAGCAGATACCGCTGACGATCCGCCTGCAGTGCCTGGCGGCGAGGGCGGCCGAGCTCCGAGCGCAGGACCCGGACCGCGTCATCGTCGGCCCCTGGGCGGGCACCGAGCTCTGGGCGGCCGGGGCGCCTGACTGATCCGGCTTCGGTCAAGGCCTATCCGGCAACACCCGGTCACGCCGCAGCGGCCTCGCGGCATTCCATTACTTACTTCTTGACTTAAGTACCTAGTCGATCTATACTTGCTCCCATCAACCAAAGGAGCACAATGTCTACAGAACAGACATCCACACCACAGCATGACCCAGCCGCTCCCAAGCGGCAGATCACCGTCGACGTCCCGGAGGATCGCGTCGAGCAGTTCCAGGCGTTCTACGAGCGCTTCCTCGCGATCTCCGAGCGCAGGGCCGGCGGCCGTTCGCACGGCCGAGGGCGTCGCGGAGGCCACCGCCGGCATCACATCCGCCGGGCGATGTATCACCTCGCCATGGCAGAGCACGGTCCCGGACCCAGGCATGGCCGCTGCGGCCGTCGCCAGGCCGAGGACGCCCAGGCCACAACCGGGACGATCGAGACCGCGTAGTGGCTCGATTCTTCTAATCGGGGCACTATTCGTGGCCGACAAGCAGATCACGGTCGAGGTGCCGGAAGAGCGCGTCGCCGAGTTCTACGCCTGGTTCGCCGAGTTCCTCTCGGCGCCCCAGGGTGGGCTGGGGCTGCCCCGCGCAAGGCGGGGTGGCCCTGGTCGCCATCGCGGCTACGCCGGTCCCGGTCACAACCCTGAGCCCTGGACACCTGAGGATCGAGATAAGGCGCGGTGGCTCTACCGCAAGCTCTCCACCCCGGCGCGAGAACTGTTCGATCTGCTCATCGACAGTCCCGGCGCGCGCTTCTCGGGCAACGACGTCGCCACGCGGCTCGCATTGCAGAACGGCGCCCACGGCGTCGCCGGGATCCTCGCCTGGCCGGGCCGCTGGTCGCGCAAGCTCGGGCGAGAGTTCCCGATCCGAACCGATGCGCGCGAGGACGGAGGCACCGACTTCTCGATGGACGAGGACACCGCTGCCCTGTTCGCCCAGGCGCGCTCAGGGAGATAGGGCTTAGGAGACAGGCTCGTACACCACGGTGTGATGAAGGGAACCCCCGGTCGCGCCGGTGACCAGGGCTCGCCCCGTCATCGCCCGTGGCCTGACATCGCCCCGCGGCGTTCCTTGCCCGCCACGTTCATCCTCAGCGAAGACTAGTGTTCGCCCCCTCCCCGGAGTCCTTCTCCAGCTGGGACTCCCTCTCGTCCAGGGACTCCCGCTCCTCCTGAAGCTCCTTCTCCTCATCGGCGATGATCAGCCGCGCCGCGGTGACGCCGATCAGAGCCGGCACCACGATCGTCGGGAGCAGCAGCGGCAGGAGCAGCAGGTGCATCCAGTCCCACAGCGTGTTCCCGTGAAAGCCCGTCCATCCCCACCCGGCCAGATAGCCGCCCGCCACGATGACCGCGAATCCGCCCAGTGCACCCAGAGCCACGATGGTGTGCCGCCGGGACCAGCGCGCACGCAGCTCGCCGTAGAGGGGGGTCAGCGCAACGGCCAACGGCAGGACCAGCAGCTCCAGCCAGTCCCACAGCTTGTTGCCGCTGAAACCCGTCCACGCCCACGGAATCACGTAGCCGAACAACACCAGCAGAGCGAAGGCTGCGATCGCCGCCATGACCACCGACTTGTGGCGCGGAGTGAGCCGCGCGCGCGGACTCAGGCCGAGCGGCAGGAGGGCGAAGGCGGCCGGAAGCAGCAGCAGGTGAAGCCAATCCCACAGCGTCGCCGTGTGCCCGTTGATGCCCGTCCACGACCAGCGGCCCGAGTAGCCGCCCCAGAGGACCACGGCGAGCACCAGTCCTCCCGTCCAGATCCATACGGACCGGCGTCGCAGGCCCTGCACGTGATGTTCGCGCCGCTCGCTCGCCGGCATCTGCCCCACATGATGGCGCCAGCGGGGCCGAACCGGTAGACCAGCAGCTGGGCACGAGACGCAGCCTGATCGGTCATTGGGGCAGCCTGACTCGGTGGGCAGCCGCGCGCGTCATCCGGCTGGGATGAAGGGCTGCGCGGCCGGCACCGGAGCATCGGGAGGGGGGCCGTGGCGCTGCCGTCGCGCGCCGGCGAACACCCAGCCGTTGAGCGCGACGTAGCGCATCGCGGTCGCGCACGCGCTCGCCAGCACCAGCGCCGAAACCTCGAGCCACCTCGGCGGCCGGCTGACCAAGCGGCCGAGCACGGCCAGCGCTCCGTCCGTGAGAGCGAGGGTGACCACGAACACGACCGTGCCCATGGCGAGATGACGCCCGAGGCGCTCGCGCCCTTGCACGCCGAACGTGAGTCGCCGATTCGCGGCCGTGTTCCCGAGCGCGGTCAGCCCGAGGGCGAGGGCGTTCGCCGCGGCAGCGCCTATGGCCGCTCGCAGGACCAGGTACAGGGACGCATAGGCCACGGTGCTGAGCGCGCCGACCGCGATGAACCGGGCCGCCGGGCTGTCGGCGAGCAGCCGGGTCACCCCGCGCAGGTCGGCCAGCGCCGTCCCGGCGATCTGCACGCGCGAGTCAGGGTCCTCGATCCAGTCGACCGGGACCTCGTGGATCCGCAGACCCCGGCGCTGGGCGAGGACCAGCAGCTCGGTGTCGAAGAACCACGCCTGGTCCCGGATCTCCGGCAGCAGGCCGTCAGCCGCTTCGGCCCGGATCGCCTTGAACCCGCACTGTGCGTCGCTGAACCTCGCCCGCAGCACGAATCGCAGGAGATGGTTGTACGAGCGGGAGATCAGCTCGCGCTTGGGACTTCGCCGCACCCGCGCGTCGCGATGCAGCCGAGTCCCGATGGCCAGGTCGCTGTGGCCGGAGTGCAGCGGCGCGATCAGCGGCAGGAGCGCGGCCAGGTCGGTGGAGAGATCGACGTCCATGTAGCAGAGGACGTCGGCGGCGGCCGCGGACCAGGCCACGCGCAGCGCACGTCCGCGCCCCTTCGCCGGAAGGTGAATCGCCTCGACGTCGGGCAGCCGGCGACACAAGCCGCGGGCGAGCTCGAACGTGTCGTCCGTGCTCGCGTTGTCCGCGATCACGATCCGCCACGTGAACGGCAGCGATTCGGTCAGGAAGTGATGCAGGCGCCGCACCGAGCGCTCGAGCGTCGGCGACTCGTTGTAGACGGGAATCACGATCTCGACATCTCGATGATCTGGGGCGATCGGCACGTCGACCTGGGCCGGGGGAGGCGCTGTGGCCGGCGTGGGCACGAGGTTGAGGTGTGGGGTCGCCATGGTTCGGCCTCCGATTGGGATCAGGTTGTCCGAGCACCAGCATCAGAGGCGCGGTGAAGCCGGGGCGAAGACGTCGCTAAGCCGCGCGTAGGAGACCGCCGCCGGACTGCAGCGGCCCGCGGAGGCTGTTCCGGGGCGAGAGCACGGGCAAGCTCGTGCTGCAGGTCGCAGCGGACTGAGCGGCCGTCACCCGTTTCGGGCGATGCCCGGCGCGTGGTGGCGACCTAGCGTCCGCGCGATCGTGCCCTCCGTGATCCGCCATGCCTGAGGCTGCGGGACCAGAGCCCGCGGCAACGCCTCAGGCACAGCCGCGGGCGCTCATCGTGCTGCTGCTGCTGGCCGCCGTCGTCGGCGTGCTCGTCTCCGTGGCCGCGTGGGCATTCCTGGAGGCGATCCACCAGATCCAGCAATGGGTGTTCACCGACCTCCCCAAGGATCTCGGCTACCACAGCGGTGCGCCGATGTGGTTCTACCTGGTGGTGCTCGGACTGGCGGGGTTGCCGGTGGCGTTCGCGATCGCCCGACTGCCCGGGCGGGGCGGCCACGTCCCGGCCGAGGGCCTCAAGGTCGACGGAGGCCCGACGGAACCGATCGACCTGCTCGGGGTCGTGCTCGCGGCCGTGGCCACGATCGGTCTCGGGTTGGTGCTCGGGCCGGAGGCGCCGCTGATCGCCCTCGGCGCGGGCCTGGGACTGCTGGCGATCCGGGCGGTCAAGCGAGACTCCCCGGAGCAGGCGCAGGCGGTGATCGCCGCGTCGGGGAGTTTCGCGGCCGTGGCGATGATTTTCGGCTCGCCGATCATCGCCGCCGTGATCCTGCTCGAGGCGCTCGGCCTCGACCGCCAGCGACTGCCGCTGGTGCTGCTGCCGGGACTGCTCGCCGCCGGGATCGGGTCGCTGGTGTCGATCGGGATGGGCTCGCTCACCGGCCTCAGCACCAGCGCGTACTCGCTCGGCGCGCTCTCGCTTCCCGTCCTGGCCGAGCCGACCGTGGCCGATTTCGCTTGGACGATCCCGCTGGCGATCGTCGTTGCGCTGCTCACCTTCGCCGCCCGGCAGATCGCCCTCAGAACAGTCTCGACGGTGATGCGCAGGGCGTTGGTGCTGATTCCGATCGCCGGCATCGTGGTCGCCGCCCTGGCCGTCGTCTTCCACCAGATCACCGGCAAGGGAGTCGACGAGGTGCTGTTCTCCGGGCAGGACGCCCTCCCGGGTCTGACCTCCGGCGCCGGGACCTGGTCGATCGCGGCCCTGGTGTGGGTGCTGGTGTTCAAGGGCGTTGCCTGGGGCGTCTCGCTCGGGAGCTTCCGCGGCGGGCCCACCTTCCCGGCCATGTATATCGGCGCCGCGGCGGGCATCCTCGCCTCGCACCTGCCAGGGTTCGATTTCACGGGGGCAGTCGGCGTCGGCATCGGCGCGGGAGTCGTTTCGATGCTCCGCCTCCCGCTGTCGGCGGTGGTGCTGGCCACGCTGCTGCTGGACAAGAGCGGCCTCGGCGCCGGGCCGCTGATCATCGTCGGTGTCGTCGTCGCCTACCTGGTCACGGTCGGCCTGAGCCGGGCCTTCGATCCGCCGGCGGCTGAGCCGGCGCCGGACGCCACCTCCGCGGGCGCAGCGCCGGGGACGGAATCGGGCCCCTCTCAATCGAGCCGGCCCTCGCCCGCGCCCGCCGCCTGAGTCTCAGAGCACAGCGATCACGCCGCTCGCGAGCAACCACGCGCCCAGCACCCCGGCGGTGATGACGCTGACCACGATGTCCTCGCCAGGCCTCAGTCAGGAGGCGAAGGTGCGGCGTGGAGCGCCAGCGCACGCCACACCTCGCGGTCCACCCCCATGCCCAGGTGGCTGCTGCCCACCTCGACGTGCACGGCTGCGGGGTCGAGGCACGCGCGCCACCTGACGACCTCGTCCCGGCGCGAGTAGATCGAGATGAACCGGACATCCTCGGGGAAGGGTGCCGTCACCTCGCCTCGTGCCCGGTCGCAGCAGTCGCCCCGCAGGCAGCTGAAGCTGAACATGCCCGGCACTCCGAGAGTGCCGAGCAGGCCGACCGCGCCGATCGAGAACCACACGGTCCGCGCCACGTCGAGCTGGTCCAGGATCGGCGAGCCCAGGGTGACCAGGGTGTCGACGAGGTCCGGTCTTCGCACCGCCAGCGCACGCGCAATCGTGCCGCCGCGGCTCTGGCCGATCAGGAGCGCTCGTCGCCCGGTGCGCTGGACCGCGCGTTCCGTCCGCTCCTCCACTGAGGTCACGATCGGCTCCAGGCAGTTGGTGTTCCAGCTGATGCCGCTGCGCGCGAGCACGAAATCGCCGCTGCGAAGCCATCTCGCCATCCGGGTGAGACTGGCGTCGCCGGCCAGGAACCCGGGGAGCAATAGCACTGGGCGCCCCTCGCCCTTGGGCGGGGCAGGCCAGCGGCCCCGTTCGAGCGTTGAGAGCCACTCGAACGCGGTCCGCACCGGGGGCGGGACGAACAGCTGCAGGCCGCCGGCGGGCGATGTCGAGCTTGGCTCTGCGGTTCCCATTCGTGTGGCGCTGGACGGGGTCGCAGCAGGCGCGAGCCCAGTGACCCCAAGGATAGGAGATCGTTCGACAACTATCGAACATATTGTTATAATTCGATAGCCATCGAACATCCTAAGTTGGAGATTGAACTGAACACCTTTGAGACTCAGGGTCGCGAGCCCACCGTCAGGCGGCGCAGCGACCACAACGAAACAAGCCGTGACGAAACCCCACGCGGTCGCGCACCGAAGAGCGCAGCGGACGCTCGCAGGCGTCAGCGCAGGCGGGAGGCGCATTCCGCCGCTCGCCCGGGCGGCGTCAAGAGGGCGGGCGCAGAGCGCGTGGAGGCTGCGGCCGGCACCCCAGAGGCACTGGACCTGTTCCTGCGGCAGGCCCGCGTTCACCCGCTGCTCACAGCGGCTGAGGAGATCGAGCTCGCCAAGCGAGTCGAGCGCGGAGACCTCGAGGCCAAGAACCGCATGATCAATGCGAACCTGCGCCTAGTTGTCTCACAGGCGCGTCGCTACCAGGGCCACGGGCTGCCGATGGAGGACCTCGTGCAGGAGGGCATGTTCGGGCTGATCCGCGCAGTCGAGAAGTTCGACTGGCGGCGCGGCTTCAAGTTTTCCACGTACGGGACCCTGTGGATCAGGCAGGCGATGCAGCGCGGCCTGCAGAACCACGGCCGGACGATCCGGGTGCCGGTACACGTCGCCCAGCGTCAGGTCAAGGTCCGCAAGATCGAGAGTGAGCTGAACACCAAGCTGTCTCGCGAGCCGACCGATGAGGAGATCGCGGCCGCGGCCGAGCTCCCTGTGGAGCTGGTGGCCGAGCTCCGTGAGCTCAGCCGGGGATTGGCGAGCCTCGACCAGCCGGTCAGCGACGACGGCGATGCCGCGCTCGGCGACCTGCTCCCCAGCGATCGCCCAGAGCCGGTGCAGCTGGTCGCCGACGCCGACCGTGACCAGAAGGTCAACGACGTCGTCGGAAGGCTGCCCGAAGAGGAGCGCAACGTGATCCGCCTGCGCTTCGGACTGGCGGGCGACGAGCCGCGGACGCTCACCCAGACCGGCAAGGAGCTCGGGCTCCCGACCCAGCTTGTGCGCGAGCTCGAAGAGCAGGGCCTGAGCCGGCTGGCCGAGAGCAACGAGCTCGACGAGCTCCGCGAAGCTGCGTAGACCAACCCGGTGGCCATCGACTGATGACGACGCCCCCGGCCGAGCCGGGGGCGTCGTCGTTTCCTGGGGCCATTCACGCGCGGGGTTTGTCCGCTCTCGGCAATCCGATCGTGCGGCGTTGTCAGCTCGCGGCGGCGTCGCTACTATTACGTCATGCGATACATCGGAGAGCGATCTACTGACCCAGGGCTACTGGTGCTGGCAAGCCTGGCCGGCGGTCCGAAGCACGGCTACGCGATCACGCAGGACGTGGAGGAAATGGCCGAGGTCCACCTCGGGCCGGGCACGCTGTACGGGGCACTGGCGCGACTCGAGGGAAGGGGCCTGATCGAGGCCCTGCCGGCCGACGATCGCCGGCGTCCCTACCAGCTCACCGGGACCGGCCGAGCCGCGCTCAGCGATCAGCTGCGCGTGCTCGAGCGCGTTGCCCGCAGCGGCCTGGCGCGCCTGCAGGTGGCCGAGGTGCCGCGGTGAGGCGCCTGGCGACGTTCACCCTGAGCATGTATCCACTCGCGTTCCGACGGCGCTACGGCGACGAGATGGCGGCGCTGCTCGAGCAGTCGCCGGTGCGGTCCTCGACTCTGCTCAACCTCACACGCGGCGCGGTCGGGGCGCATCTGCACCCGGCCAACGGGCCCGGCGCGATGCTCGACGACGGTGAGCGGCTGCGTGCCAGCACAAGCGCCGTGCTCGCCTGTTGGGTCGTCTTCGCCGCGGCCGGGTTCGGGTTCTACAAGAGCACCGAGGACGCTCCGTACAGCGCGGCCGGCCGCCACCACGTGCTGCTCGGCGGCGCCCATCTTGCCGTCCAGGTGCTGGCGGTCGTCGCTTCCTGTGCCGTGCTGGCCGCCGCTCTTCCGTTGATCGTGACTGCGCTCACTCGAGCCCGGCGCCAACCCAGCCTGCGGCTGCTGGTGAGCCTGCCGGCGATCGCGGTGCTGCTCTACGCCGCCCTCACGGCGCTGCTCGTGGCGCTGGCGCGGTCCCTGCACTCCCAGCCCGGGAGCGGGGGGGCGCACGCGGCGGGGGTGGCCTGGCTGCTGGCCGGCCTGGCCTGCGGCGCAGTCTGCGTGGTGGCCTCCCGAAAGGTCCTGTTCGAGATCCCGGTTCCGGAAGGCCGGCTCACCTCCGCGCTCGCATTCGGGACGGCGGTCACCACAGCGATGGTGCTGATCGCCGTAGCCACTGCGCTGTACGCGATCGCCCTGCAGATCGACGCGTCGCGCCTCGCCGCCTCGCCGAACGGGCCGCTCGCTACCCCCCCGACGAACCTCGCCCTGGCGATCCAGGTGGTGGTGATGGTGATCGCGGGGACGATGGCGACGGTCACCACGCTTCGGGGCTGGCGCGCCGTCCACTCGTGACGGCCGT
>JADGPN010000130.1 GCA_017882465.1 Solirubrobacteraceae bacterium | reverse complement strand
GGCCGGGCGAGTGTGAGCACGACGCTCTCAAAGCTCTCGAAGACCGGCGAAGTGGCCAAGGCCGAGCGCGGCTACACGCTCACGAAGAACGCGTAGTGACCCGGTGGGACCCTGGACCGATCGACGCCTCCCCTAGACCTCAAATAGGTGTAACGGCGTGGGATCGGCGGCCGTCTGCGCGGAGCGCGTACGCTTGTCATGTGGAGGCCGAGGAGATCAGTACGATCGAGCGCAGGGGGTAGATAGCGATGCCGCGCCGGGACTTCGCGGTCACGCTGCTTGACGGTCGTCGCGTCATCGGCCGCCAGCACGAGCGAGGCGAGGGCTGGTCGATCTATGTCTACCCGCCTGACAGCGAGGGACCGATTCTCGGCTACGCCAGCGCCAGCACTCTCACGGACGGGCTCCGAGAAGCCGGACTGTCGGGCGATGACGCCGGCGAAACACTCGGCCGCGCCGGCGTATGAGTCCCGCGGGCGTACCGTAGCTGTGGGGCTGAAATGCGGGTGCCGGGTCGCGGGTCCGGCGCTCAGAGTGGCTTTCGCAGGTTCACGGACGGCTCCTGGTAGCCCATCCGTTCCTCCCAGAACGGAACCGAGAGCGGACTCCCGTGGTACGTCGACGTTTCGGCGATGGTCGCGCCGACGCTGCGTCCCCACGCCTCCGCGGCTTCGACAAGACGGGTGCCTACGCCTCGCCGTCGGCTCGCGGCGGCAGTCGCGAGGTACTCGATGTTCAGACGCGTTTCTCCGAGGTCCGGGGTGATCTGCCGTTTCGCTCCATCCTCGGGCGGGAGCAGGCGAGCGACGAGCGCACCGGCGACCTCGCCCTCAGCTTCAGCGACGAGCCGGAGTGTCACGCCGTCCGTACCTCCAAC
Source organism: Solirubrobacteraceae bacterium (assembly GCA_017882465.1). Classification (GTDB taxonomy): domain Bacteria; phylum Actinomycetota; class Thermoleophilia; order Solirubrobacterales; family Solirubrobacteraceae; genus Palsa-465. The sequence goes on along the minus strand of JADGPN010000130.1, from coordinate 9,989 downwards.
CTCGGCATCAAGATCCTCGGCGAAACCGTCGAGGATCGGCATCTGGAAGTCGCGCGGGCCGAGGTCGATGTGGTACTGCGCCACCTCCGCGTGGATCCGCGTAAGTGCCGCCCCGTCACCCGGCTGCGCCTGTCGGACGGTGATGCTCTGCATTCCTTGGAGCTTAGAACTTGGATACACCACAGTTCAACTCGCGGGCGTCATGTCCCGGTAGATCCGATCGACGTACACTACCGAGGAAGATGCGATGACAGTGAGCACGGCGGATATCGAGCGGGTCATCGGGCGGGATCATGCCGACCCTCACCACGTTCTCGGGGCTCATCAGGCCGAGTCCGGCGTATGGATCCGCGCCTTCCGCCCCGACGCGCAGGCCATCCTCGTCCGCCCCGAGGGAAAAGGCGCCGAGCCGGTCAGTCTCCACCTGATCCATCCCGGCGGCATCTTCGAGGGCGTGATCGAGGGGGCGCAGCTGCCGCTGCGCTACGAGCTTGACGTCAGCTATCCGGATGGACACCGTTTCCGCTTGCGCGATCCGTATGCGTTTGGGCCGACGCTCGGCGACCTCGACCTGCACCTGGTCGCCGAGGGTCGGGACGAGCAGCTGTACTCGCACCTGGGCGCCCACCTGCGCGAGATCGACGGTGTGGCGGGCACCGCCTTCGCGGTGTGGGCGCCATCCGCCCGCTCGGTGAGCCTTGTGGGGGACTTCAACTCGTGGGATGGGCGTCTGAATCCGATGCGCTCGCTCGGCTCATCGGGGATCTGGGAGCTGTTCGTACCCGATGTGCAGGAAGGAGCCCGGTACAAGTTCGAGATCCGAACGCAGGACGGTGAGCTGCGGCTGAAGGCCGATCCGCTCGCGTTTGAGGCCGAGCTGCCACCCGGGACCAACTCGATCGTGCATCGCTCGCGCCACGTCTGGCGGGATGCCGACTGGCTGCAGGTGAGCCACGGTCGGGCGGCGCTCACCAACCCGCTGTCGATCTACGAGGTTCATCTCGGCTCCTGGCGGTTGAACTCGATCGAGGACAACCGATCGCTGACATATCTGGAGCTTGCCGACGAGCTCTCTGCGTACGTGTCCGATCTGGGCTTCACCCACGTCGAGCTGCTGCCCGTGATGGCGCACCCGTTCACCGGCTCCTGGGGCTATCAGGTGACGTCCTACTACGCTCCGTCTCCGTTCTGGGGCTCGCCGGACGATCTGCGAGCGTTCATGGACCGCATGCACGGTCATGGCGTGGGGGTGATCCTCGACTGGGTGCCTGCCCACTTCCCGCGCGACGATTGGGCGCTGGCCCGCTTCGACGGAACCGCGCTGTACGAGCATCTCGACGAGCGGCGCGGCGTACACCCGGAATGGGGCACGCTCGAGTTCAACTTCGGTCGCACCGAGGTGCGCAACTTCCTGATTGCCAACGCGCTGTTCTGGGCTCGCGAGTACCACGCCGACGGACTGCGCGTCGACGCTGTCGCCTCGATGCTCTATCTCGACTACTCACGCAACGAGGGGGAATGGATCCCCAATGAGTTTGGCGGGCGCGAGGACCTCGACGCGGTTGCTTTTCTCAAGCAGTTTAACGAGGTGATGTACGGCCGTGAACCCGGGACCATCACCGCCGCTGAGGAATCCACCGCCTGGACGGGGGTCTCACGCCCCACCTATCTCGGCGGCCTGGGCTTCGGCTTCAAGTGGAACATGGGCTGGATGCACGACACGCTGCAGTACTTCCAGCAGGACCCGGTGTACCGCCGCTATCACCACCACGAGCTCACGTTCAGCATGATGTACGCCTTCACCGAGAACTTCGTGCTGCCCCTCAGCCACGACGAGGTCGTGCACGGCAAGGGTTCCCTGATTGGCAAGATGCCCGGAGACCGTTGGCAGCGGTTTGCCAATCTGCGTGCGCTGTACGGCTATATGTGGGCGCATCCCGGCAAGAAGCTGCTGTTCATGGGACAGGAGTTCGCCCAGGAGGGGGAGTGGAGTCACGAGCGTTCGCTCGACTGGCATCTGCTCGAGCAAGCCGAGCACGCCGCCATCCACAGGCTCGTGCGCGACCTCAACCGCGTCTACCGCGGTGAGCCGGCGCTGTGGGAGCGCGACTTCGCCCCGGACGGCTTCTGGTGGCTGGAGGTCAACGATGCCGACTCCAACGTGCTCGCGTTCGTGCGCGCCGGCGCGGTGGGTCAGGGCGGCGGGGGCGAGCGGCGCCTGATCGTCTGCGCATGCAACAATTCTCCCGTGGTGCGTGATCGGTACCGCGTGGGCCTTCCGTGCGGCGGAGCCTGGCGCGAGCTACTCAATACCGATTCGGTCCACTACGGCGGAGGCAACGTCGGCAACGCCCGGCCGATAGCGGCCGAGGACGCGCCGTGGCATCACCAGAGTCATTCGGCAGAGCTGACACTCCCCCCCCTGAGCGTGCTGTGGCTGGTTCCCGAACATCAGCAGGCTGTGCCCGGTGCAGCGCCGGCAACGCCACTGACGGGCGGATGACGCTGCCCTGGCGTGAGCCGCCCGGCACCATCCCCACCTTCGCTCACCACCGGGACGGGTCGGAGCCGCACCGGCGACGGGATGGCGCACAGCTCTGTCCGCGGCGACCGGGACGACCGTGCCGGATGAGGATCTGAAGTGTTCGTGGTGATGGTGGCTTCCGAGTGCGCGCCCGTCGCGCAGGCCGGCGGGCTGGGCGACGTCGTGCTCGGGCTCAGTCGGGAGCTCGAGATGCGGGGCCATGCTGTGGAGATCATCCTGCCCAAATACGACTGCATGCGGTATGACCGCATCGCCAGTCTGACCGTGACACACCAGGACCTGTGGGTTCCCTGGTATAGCGGAGCCATTCACTGTACGGTGTGGTTTGGGTTCGTGGAGGGGCGCAAGTGCTTCTTCATAGAGCCACACTCACAGGATCGGTTCTTCGAGCGTGGGCACCTGTACGGCTCGATGGATGACGTGTTTCGTTTTGCCTTCTTGTCCAAGGCCGCGTTAGAGTTCATGCTGCAGTCCAATAAACGGCCGGAGGTGATTCATTGCCACGATTGGCAGACAGCCCTGGTGCCGGTGCTGCTGTACGAGCTGTACCGCGACATTGGCATGGGCGATCAACGTGTTTGTTACACGGTTCATAATTTTGGTCATCAGGGGATCGCGCGCGAGGCGGTGTTGTGGGCCACGGGCCTTACGCGGCCGGATCACTTCTTCGACTATTACCGCTTGCGGGATGAGTTCAATGACACCGCCTTGAACCTCATGAAGGGCGGCATCGTCTACTCTAATTTTGTCACGACGGTCTCTCCCCAGCACGCCTGGGAGGCGCAGTACACCGAGCAGGGTCAGGGCCTAGGCCACACCCTGCACCTGCATGGCAACAAGTTCGGTGGCGTGCTCAACGGCGTCGACTACGACGTATGGAACCCGGAGATCGATCCGTTGATCCCGGCGAGATACGGCAGCGAGTGGATCGACGGCAAGTACGTCAACAAGCAGGCGCTGCGGGAGCGCTTCCTGCTGACGCAGGAGTTCAAGCCGGTGGTGGCCTCGATCGGGCGGCTGGATCGCCAGAAGGGCGTGGACCTGATCCGTCATGCGCTGTTCTACGCCCTGGCCGAGGGTGCGCAGTTCGTGCTGCTGGGAGCCAGTCCCGACCCGGCGATCGGCGGGGAGTTCTGGCGGCTGAAGCACGAGCTCAACGACTATCCGGATTGCCATCTGGAGCTCACGTTCAGCGTCGAGCTGGCGCATTTGATCTACGCGGGGGCCGATCTGCTGGTCATGCCCAGCCTGTTCGAGCCCTGCGGTCTGACGCAGCTGATCGCACTCAAGTACGGGACGGTCCCGGTCGTCCGCGCGGTCGGGGGGCTGGCCGACACCGTGTTTGACCGGGATCACTCGGCGGTCCGCCGCGGGGAGCGCAATGGCTATGTGTTCCACCACACCGACCCGCCCGCCCTGGAATCGGCGATGGCCCGTGCGATCGGCCTTTGGTACACCCAGCCGGCCGAGTTCCGCGAGCTGCAGCTCCAGGGAATGCAGGCTGATCACTCGTGGACGCGGCCGGCGCAGGATTACCTCAACATCTACGAATACATCAAGGCATAGATGAGCGAAGGAGGGCACGGTGGCATGCTTCAGCTAGCCGAGTACGTGGCTGGATTGCCGAACATATGCGGTTCCGAGGGCCTGATCGAGGAGGCGATACGCAGCGGCGGGCAGGCGCCTGTTTTCTGGCATGACGGCACCGGCGATCCCTTCTCGGGTGTCGACAGCGCTTGCTCGATCGCCCTGCATATGCATCAGCCGCTGATTCCGGCCGGCGGCGAGGACCTGCGCTCAGCCCGCCTGATCAGCAACCTGCAGTACATGGAGGAGCATCCCGACATCGGCGACAACCACAACGCGCCGGTGTTTCGGTGGTGCTACCGACGGATGGGCGAGATCATCCCGCAGCTGATCGGCGAGGGCCTGCAGCCGCGGGTGATGCTCGAGTACTCCGGCACGCTGCTGCACGGCCTGCGGCTGATGGGCGCCGACGATGTGCTGGAATCGCTGCGGCCGATCACCTGCGACCCGAAGTATCGCTGGGCGGTCGAGTGGCTGGGCTGCCCGTGGGGACACTCGGTCGCTCCGTCGACGCCGGTCCAGGACTTTCGTCTGCACGTGCGGGCATGGCAACACCACTTCGCCGCTCTGTTCGGGTTGGAGGCGCTCACTCGCGTGCGCGGGTTCTCCCCCTCTGAAATGGCGCTCCCGAACCATCCCGATGTCGCGTACGACTTTGTGCGCACGCTGCTGGACTGCGGATACCGCTGGGTGCTCGTGCAGGAGCACACGATTGAGCAGCCGGACGGCTCAGGCGTCGAGCGCAAGCACCTGCCCCATCGACTGGTCTGCACGAGCTCCAGCGGCGAGACGGCGAGCATCGTCGCGATCATCAAGACGCAGGGAAGCGACACGAAGCTGGTTGCACAGATGCAGCCCTACTATGAGGCACTCACGCTTGGCCGGTGGGAGCTGGGGGGACGGATGGTGCCCCCGCTGGTGACTCAGATTGCCGACGGTGAGAACGGCGGTGTGATGATGAATGAGTTCCCGCCCAAGTACGTTGAGACGGTCCGCGAGTCCTCGGGGTCAGCGACGCCGATGCTCAACGGGACCGAGTATCTCGAGCGCCTGTTCGCAAGCGGTGTGGGAGAGAAGGATCTGCCCGTGGCCCAACCGCTCTCTCAGAGCCGTGTCTGGGACCGCATGCACCCGGGAGAGGGTCCCGACCAGCTCGCGAAAGTGATCGCGGACGTCGGCCGCGAGGACGATCGCTTCAACATGGAGGGGGGCAGTTGGACGAACAACATCTCGTGGGTGCACGGCTACGATGACGTCCTGATCCCGATGGAGCGCGCCAGCTCGCAGTTTCACGAGCGCGTGCTGGCTCGCGAGATCCCCAGCTCCGATCCGAGCTACCGCAACGCGCTGTTTCACCTCCTTGCCACCGAGACGAGCTGCTACCGCTATTGGGGCGAAGGCGTGTGGACGGCCTATGGAGCCGAGTTGGCCCGTCGTACCACGGACATCGTCACGCACGATCTGTGAGCGCTCCGGGGACGCAAATGGCGGACATCGGGTTCGCGCTCATTCTCAACCTTCACCAGCCGCCCGGCAACCTCGAGCACCTGCTCGAGACGCAGGAGTGGCAGGCCAGGGAGATCCTGTGGGCGATCGATCGCATCCCGCGCTCGCTGTGGCAGCACGAGGACATCAGCCGCGTGCACCTGTCGCTCTCCGGGAGCCTGCTCGAGACGCTCGCCAACCCCGACTTTCAAAGTCGCGTGTACGGCATCGTCGACTGCGGGGCGCTGCTGTGGTACCTGCAGAACACCCGCGTTATCGAGCTCCTCGGCACCGGCTATTACCATCCCGTGCTGCCGCTGATCCGTCCGGCCGACAGGGAGGAGCACCTACACCGCTGGCGAGCGATCGGCGGGGCTCTGTTCGCCCGCGACCACTTCCCCGGGTTCTGGCCGCCGGAGCTCGGCTTCTCCATGGACCTGGTTCCCGCTTTGAGCCGCCACCGCTACCGCTACGTGATCGTCGACAGCGAGCACGTTGCCCCGCTCACGCCGATGCGTTGGGAAGAGCTGCGCTACCGCCCCCACCTCGCTGAGTTCGGAGGCGAGCAGATCGTGGTCGTGGTCCGCGACCGCGACCTTTCCAGTGCCCAGGAGTCGGGGATGGAGGCCGACTGGTTCATCTCGGAGGTGACGGCCCGCACCCAATACTGCGACTTTCCCCCGCTTGTCACGACCGCTACCGACGGCGAGAACGGCGGATGGTTTCGCAACACGACGCCCGGCAGCAACTTCTGGACCGGCTTCCATGCCGGGCTCATGGAGAGGGTCCTCGCCGGCCACGCCGGTGGCATCCGCCCAACGTTCATCTCCGACTACCTCGAGCGGCACGGACCGTACGGATGGGTGACGGTAGGTCCGGGGGCGTGGAACACCGGTTGGCACGACGGCACCAGGTTCGTTCAATGGACCGGCTCCCTGGCCCAGCGCCAGGCGCTCACCCGCGTTGGAGAGCTGAGCGAGTCGGTCCACGCCGCCCGCCGCAACGCGATCGCGATCGGCGCCGGCAGCCCAGACCTGTACCGCCACCTCGAGGATGCCCTCGCATTCGTCCTGCGCGCCGAGACGAGCTGCAACTTCTTCTGGGGGGAAGCCTGGGTGCAGCGCTGCCACGACGACCTTGACCAGGCCACGCGGCACCTGGAGCAAGCCGCAGACCTGTTCTCCTCATGACCCACCTTCCACGAAGGGGCGACGCGCGAACGCCCGCGGCAGTTCGCGCCGCTGAGAAGCGGGGCGGTGCAGGATGGCTGTCGGCGATTCTCGGCGTCAGTTGGCTCAAGCGCGGGTTGTCGTCGGCGCGTAGATCCGCTCGATGTAGTCGCCGAGCATTCGGCCGGCGCAGAAGGCGGGAGCCAGCGTGCGCATCGAGGCGCGGATGCGGGCGAGCCAGGAGCGCGGGAGCCCGTCCGCGTCGCGGCCATAGAAGGCCGGCAGGACCTGCTGCTCGAGCAAGTCGAAGAGGGCGGCGGCGTCACGCTCGTCCTGCGCCACGGCGTCGGGATGAACTTCGCCCGGGAGAGCCCAGCCGTTGGTCCCGTCGTACGCTTCGGCCCACCAGCCGTCGAGCGTGCTCAGGTTCAGGCCGCCGTTGATGACCGCCTTCATTCCGCTGGTGCCGCTGGCCTCCATCGGCGGGCGCGGCAGGTTGAGCCACACATCGCAGCCCCGTAGCAGCCGTGGCGCCATCCCCAGGTCGTAATCGTGCAGATATACGACGTGCTCGGCGACATGAGGAGCGTCCTTGACGCGAAACAGCTCCTGCACGACGCGCTTGGCCTCCTCGTCGCTGGGATGGGCCTTGCCGGCCAACACGAACTGGACCCGGCGCCCGGCCAGCAGCGCAAGCGCCCGGCCAGGGTCACGCGTGAGCAGCCCGAGGCGCTTGTAGGTCGCGTTGCGCCGCGCGAACCCGATCGTGAGCACATCCGGGTCAAACGCTCGGGCGGCGGTCTCGATCCCCGCGCGCGGCTGGCGCTCGGCGAGTCGGTCGATTCCGCTGCGCTCCTGCACGAACCGCACGAGTTCCGCGCGCTGCTCGCGCCGGGCTTCCCACAGCTCTGCGTCGGGGATGCGGTCGAGCGCCTCCCAGGTAGCGGCGTCGCTCGCGCGCCACAGCCAATCGTCACCGAGGTGGCGGTCGAGCAGGCGGCGCATCGGAGGCCCAACCCAGCTCGGGAGGTGCACCCCGTTGGTGACATGGGTAATCGGGACGGAGTCGACGGGCCGCTCGGGCCACAGCCCGCGCCACATCTCGCGGGAGACGCCGCCGTGGCGGCGGCTGACACCGTTCGCCGAGCGACTCATCCGCAGGCTGAAGACGGTCGTGCCGAACGGCTCCGCGCCGTCCTCCGGGTGCTGACGTCCGAGTCGCACGATCATCTCGGGATCGACGCCCAGCTCGCCGGAGACACCCGCGAGCGTATCGAACACCAACTCGCGGGGGTAGGTCTCGTTGCCGGCCGCGACGGGCGTGTGCGTCGTAAACACCGTACGCTGCCGGGCCGCCTCGAGCGCCGCCTCCACCGACGCTCCGCGGGCCGCCTCCTCGCGAGCCAGCTCGAGCACCGCGAACGCGGCGTGCCCCTCGTTCAAGTGCACCAGCCCCGGCTCGATCCCCAATGCCGCGAGCGCGCGCACCCCCCCAACGCCCAGCAGCACGTACTGCGAAAGGCGAGTGACCGGATCAGCGACATACAGCTGCGAGGTGATCCACCGCTCCAGACGGCCGTTCTCCGGCAGATCGGCGTCGAGCAGGAACAGCGGCACGCGACCCACAGCCACACGCCAGATCTGCGCACTCACCTCGCTCCCACGAATCGGCACCGTGATCGTCACCGGCCGCCCATCTGGTGCACGCACCAGGGCCGCGGGAAGCCGCTCGGGATCGATATCAACCCAATACTCCTGCTGCCAGCCCGACGCCTCGAGCCGCTGGCGGAAATACCCTTGGCGGTACATCAGGCCCACGGCCACGAGCGGCAGCGCTCCGTCCGAAGCCTCCTTGAGCAGGTCACCCGCCAGGACGCCGAGCCCACCCGAATAGATCGGCAACGACCTATGCACGCCGTACTCGGCGCACAGGAACGCGATCGGCCGCCCCGGCGAGAAGGGCCCCACGGACGCGCGACCCAGATCCAGCGCGAACGCGTCCTCAAGCGACGCCGCCCGGGCGAGCAAGGCCCGATCACCGGCCGCTCGCGCGAGCGCCTCACCCGACGCCTCCTGCAGCAGCCGAACCGGGTTCTCGCCGCACAGCTCCCAGCGCCCCTCGTCGATCGAGCGAAACACGTCCTTGCCGCCCGGGTACCAACGCCAGCGATAGTTATAGGCGATCCGGGCCAATGGCTCCAGCGCCTCCGGGAGCCGCCCGGCCAGGTCCGCCGCCCTGCCAGCAAGCTCCTCATCACCACGCACGACCACCATCATCACAGGTTTCGCACCCGGCTACGGCGCTCAGCGTGATCGTGTGGCGCGCCGGGAGTGTCGGAGGAACCGTGTAGGCATGAGCGAAAGAGATTCTCATGGCTACTACTACGAGCAGGACTCAGAGGCTGATCTGCTGCTCAAGCGCTATGCGCAGGAGCGGGGCTTCGGCGAGACCTGCGCCAAGACGCGGGTGGGGGTGTTCCTGGGCGAGCCAGACACGACGGTGCCCGACCCCACATCCTCGGCGGGGCGGGGCGCCGACCCTGAGACCGGCGTGGTCGACGCCCGCCACCGAGTGTTCGGCTACCAGAATCTGCTGGTCTGTGACGGCGCCGCCGTCCCTGCCAACGTCGGCGTCAACCCCTCCCTGACGATCACCGCGCTGGCCGAGCGCGCCATGGCCCACATCCCACCCAAAGGCAGCCCGGCTGAGCTGGCGGCCACCAACGGCCAGCGAGACGTGTCGGCCAAGAAGGGGTAGCGACAGCAGCCGTGCGATTGGCAACGGTTAATGATTATTAGTCGCGCAAGGCGTGTGGATCCCCGCGAGGTTTGCTTAGAGGGCCGACGGGCGGGGTTGAGGGGCCCCGGGCGCTGGCGGCGGCGGGATCGTCGTCAGCGCGGGCGCGACGTCGGGCCAGATCAGCAGCACGCAGCAGGGGGCGTGGTCGACGACGAAGCGCGCCGTGGGCCCAAGGCTGCGCGGTCCGAGCCGCTCGCGGTCGCCATCGCGGGCCAGGACGAGGATGTCCATGGGTGCTGCGGCGGCCACGACGACGTGTTCGACGCGCCCGCGGCGCGCCTCGAGTCTGGCGGGGCGCCCCAGCCGGGTCTGGGCTTCGGCGAGCAGCTCGTGCGCGGCCTGCTCGGAGATCTCGCGTAGCGCAGGTGCCGCGCGTGGCGGTTGGTGTCGACCCAGCAGGCCG
>JADGPN010000567.1 GCA_017882465.1 Solirubrobacteraceae bacterium | reverse complement strand
GTCGGCGGCGTCGAGCCATGCGAGCCCTGCATTCGTGAAGACGCGCTACTCCGGGTTGATCGCAGTCGATGACCGGCCAGCTGACGGCGGGCTGGGCCTCGCTGGTGGCGAGGAGCGGGTGCGTCGCAACGGCAGGGGACGAGACCCGCATTCGTGTGCTCCCGCGGACATGGGAGGCAGCTCTGGGATGAAGTGAGCGAGCGCTCGGGCGTGAGTTCACCGTCGCGGGACGATGAGGATCTTTCCCGATCGCTCCCCGCTCGCGGCGCATGCCACTGCTTCTTTGATCTCGCTGACGTCGTAGGTGGCGTGGATCGGCGCGTGGAGCGTTCCCTGGGTGATGAGTCGGGCAAGCTCGTCAACAAGGGCCCGGCGCTGTTCCTCGGGGGTACGCCGGAACCAGTTCACGAGCCAGAAGCCACGCAGCGTCAGGTCACGGAAGACGAAGGCGTCCGGTTGCACCGCACACGGCTCGCCGCTCATCCGGCCGTAGCTGACCAGCGTCGCGCTCTCACACAGGCAGTCGGCGAGGCGTCCGGTGGCGGCACCGCTCACCGCATCGATCCCGAGGCGGACCGCCGCTGCGCCGGTCGCCTCGACGACCCGCTCCGCCAGGTCCTCGCCATCGACGAGGACGACGTCGCCGCCGGTATCGCGAACGACCGCCGCCGCGTCCTGGCGGCGAACGACATTGACAGTCCGATAGCCGCGGTATCGCGCCAGCTGCACCAGGTACAGCCCCACCGCCGAGTTGGCCGCATTCTGGATCACCCAATCGCCCGGCCCCAGGGTCACGAATTCGCTCAACAGCAGCGCCGCCGTCGGCGGGTTGATCGCCATCATCGACAGTTGCAGCGGGTCCGCCTGATCTGGCAACGGCCGCAGCTGCGCCGCCTCCGTCACGACATGGGTGGACCAGCTGCCGCAGCCAAGCGGCAGCAAGACCAACTGGCCGACCCTGACCTCACCGGTGTCTGAGCCCAGCTCAGCTACCCGTCCGACTCCTTCGCGGCCTCCGATCGCCGGCAGCGGCGGCAACTGGCCGTATACGCCGGTCAGGGTCAGGACATCCGCCGGATTGATCGGCGCCGCGACGACTTCGACCAGCGCCTGCCCAACCTGGAGCCTCGGCGCCTCGAACTCCACCGCCTCAATCACGTCCTGCGGAACCGGGCCGCGCCGATCGTATTGAGCCCGGAGCATCAGCCAGCCAATCGCCCCGATTTACCCGGCCGGCGTGAACTCGGGCGCGACCACTGCCTGTCCCCGCGACGTGATGCTGAACCGGATCTCCTTCACCGGCCGGTACTCAGGGTCGTTGAGCAACCCCCAAGCCGCCGCGGCGTCAGCAAAGCGCAGCACGACCGTACTGTTCGGCGGCTCCCCCTCGGCGAGCTCCGCGTCAAAGCCCGCCACCAGCACCTCCGCGCCATGCTTCTTCAAGAACGGCCTCAACCCGGGCAGGTACTCATTGCGGTACCGCTCAACGTCGTGGACCTCCTGCATCAGAACGAGATATGCAGCCATGCGTCTCCTCCGCACCGTGTCACGACAGATGAAGTCGACCTCGGCTTACGACCCTAGAGCGGGCATGGCTGCACTGCAAGCGCCGGCGCCAGCCGACGCCGCACCGGCAGCCGATGGTCGTGCCCGTCCTGCTCTGCTTCGACCACGAGCATCGCGAGCGCGACACCAATTGACCTGCTTCGCGCGGCTTGCGAGGCGCGGCCGCCCGCGGCGGCTACCCGACCAGCACGAGGTCTCCGACGTCCTCGAGATCCGCGCAAACCAGGTCGCTCGATCAACTCAACAACTGTGAGTCGTGAGCACGAAAGATGGCGGCGTAATCATCGGCTCCGGGCTGGTGCAGCGCGTGTACGAGCGCGAGAATCTTCGGTGTCGTCACCAGCAGATACCTAGCGGGCTGGCCGCGCCTCGCGTTGCCATAGGCGTGCGGCGTTCCCTTCGACGCCAAGACCGCGGTCCCGGGACCCGCCTCGCAGATCTCGTCCCCGATCCGGAAACGCAGCATTCCGCCGAGCACATACCACGCCTCATCGTCAGCATGATGGACATGGAGCGGCGCGATCCACTCCCAATCAGATTCACCCGAATCCGCCCACTCGACGATCGCGAAGTCGCTGTCAGGTCCCCCCAGCTGGCCCCCTGCTAGCGAGGTAACGAAGCTTTCGCTCGGCATGCAGACATCCTAAGCCGATCGTCGCCCTTGAAGATCTCATTCGCGACCCCAGGGCCCCGCTATTCGCCAGGAACACGACGGGCCGAGTTCAAGCCCGGCTCGTGGGCGCTCACGTGGTCATGGTGGCGGCGGCAGGATTGCTGAGCCCGTCTCGACGAGCGCGCGGAAGCCGAGGCGCTCGTACAGCCGGCGTGGGCGGTCATCCCGCTCGGCGCAGATCCAGACTTCCGGCGCCGCCTCGGTTCCCGCGCGAATGGCGTGTGCGGTCAGCGCGGCGCCGAGGCCTGCGCCCCGGCGCTCGGGGCGAACGAACATCTGGGTGACCTCGCTGCCGCCATCGTGCGTCTCCACCTGGGCGAACCCGATCGGGCGGCCTTCGTGGACGGCCGCGATCATGCGCACGTCGGCAAGTTCGGCCACCTCGCGGGCCTGCGCGTGGAAGGTCTCGGTCTCCGTGTGCTCGCCGAAGTCTTCCCGATGCCAGATGTCGCGGAGCTCCCGCACCGCGTCGTAGTCCACCTCGACAAGCTCGCCGCGATCCTCAGGTACCGGATGGCCGTCGTAGAGCATGAAGATGAGCGGGGTCGCCATCCATCCCCGCTCGCGTAGCTCGCGCACCACGCCGTCGGGCATGGGGACCGTCCACTCGGCGAGGCGGTGGGCGCACCCGGCGAGCGCACGGTCGGCCGCCGCGATCATCTCGCTCGCCTCCATCGGCCGGTCGAGCCGGATGCAGTTGTACTCCCAGAAGTCGGGGTGGCGCGGGCTGCGGAGCACCATCCCATGCGAGAACGTTCTCACCTCTTCGCAGACCCGCTCCTTCCACGGCAGGTGCCAGCGGCGGAATCTCTCCTCGGCCATGACATCCGACATGCGCGGGGAAGACTAGGCCAGACTCGCACGTCATCGACACCTGCGGCGACCCGAAAGATGGCATGTCTCAGGAGGCGCGTGACCCGGCTTTGAAGGTGGTCGGTACTCCCCGCGTCGAACGGCACGAGAAGGCGCGCGCGGTAGCCCCCCG
>JADGPN010000566.1 GCA_017882465.1 Solirubrobacteraceae bacterium | reverse complement strand
ATTCCCGAACGGCACTGTTGAGCGCCTACCAGGGATCGCGCGGGCCAAGCGCGACCGAGCCCTGAGATACGGTCCGACGATGCCGTTCGACCTCGCCGAGCGGATCGCCAATGAGGATCACGCGACGATGTGGGCTGAGGTGATCGCGCTGGGTGCCCGTAACGGAGTTGAAGACTTGCACGCCGCTGGCGCGTTCACCGACGACCAGGCGCCGGTGCTCAACTGGCGGCTGCGCGGCCATGCGTACGAGGTCCTGATCGCCCTTCGATCCATGGACTCCCGCCGAGATGACGATCCGTTCACCGCCTATCTGATCGACGTGATCGATGATCGCCCGCAGGACCCGCTGCGCGCCGCGCTCGGTAGCGCGATTGCCAACGCAATGTCGGAGTTCGCGGACGCTGAAGGGATCGACGTCGAGACGGCCGAGCGGCTCACAGGGGCCGCGGTCGATGGTGCGCTCGAGGTCGTCGACCTCTACTATCGCCTCGATCAGTCAGAAGCGAGAGAGCAGCTGGCGTTCCTGATCATCTCGATCCCCTGCTACTGGGAGCCGCCGCAACTCAGCCCATCGTTCAAGGCGATGCTCGAGCAGCGCTAGGCCTGTTCGTCCGGGCAGAGCTCGCTGAGTGCTTCGCCGTCCTCGATTCGCTCTGGGGACAGCCGGACGTAGACGCGGGCCTCGCAGCGCTCGCAGACAGAGATGAACTCGCTCTGTTGGCGCAACCAGCCGCTCAACTCGTGCCCGAGCACGCGGCTGAGCTCACCAACCTTCTCCAGGGCCTCGACCTGCTCGAGCGCCTGCTGCTTGACAGCGAAGACTTGATCGTCGGGGACCGTGCGGTTGAGCATCGCAAACGTGTGCCTATCGTCGATGCGACAGGTCATTACGCGAACCTTGTCCTGGCGGTGCCTGGCGGCGGATCTCCGCGCGCCACGCCTCAGGATCTACCCCCTCGGGCGAGCTGACCTCGCCGCGGCGCAACATCTCGGCGTAATTGCCGGTAGGGCGCTCGATGTACACGCTGTAGATCCGCCGGAAGCGCTCCTCGTGCGCGGCCAACATCGCTACCTCAGCACACGCTCAGGACGCCGCAGCCTTGGTGCCGGCCGCGGCCCCCTTTGCTCGCCGCCGGTAGGCCGTAACCGCGCGCGGCTTTGACTACCTCGCCCGCCGTCGCCAGCTTGCTGAGCGTGGAACCAACCGTCCTGGTGTCGAGCTCGGTCTCCTTCGCGATCTCCGACGCCGTCTTCGGGCCGTCCGTGAGCGACGCCAGGATCTTGGCCTCGTTCTGTCCACGCGGCGCGCGAGCACCGCTGGCCTTCGGCGCAGCCGCGGTCTTCGGTCTTGACGCTCCGCGCTTGCGCTGCGAGGCCGGCCGCTGGGCACGCCGGCTCGCGTCGGCGCTGGTGGCGCGCGATCGCGACCCGCGCGACTTAGCGGCCCGGGAGCGAGCGGTGGTGCGCCGAACGGTCTGGCCAGCCGCGCTCGCGTCCGGCGTGGCGCTCGGCAACCGCCGTTCGAGCTCGTCGGCAAGCGAGCGCAACTCACCGACCGCGCTCCGCGCTGCCCGAAGTGCCTTGTTGCTAGCGTCCTGACCGATCCCGCTGAGCGTCTTGGCGACCTGCTTGCGCAGACCGGCCTGCCGCAAACGGTCAAACAGGTCGCTGTCGTTCTTGGCCATCGTCTCTCCTTCGAGCTGTGGCGGCGGATCGCCGCGCGGGCAACCCTATCGACCGGCCGCGTGCGCCCCGCGAACGCACTCTCGCGCGACGCGAGTTCACAGCTCCTGGCCGCCAACCCCAGGCGCCCGCGACACACCCCGACCAGCCGGACCGGCATCCTCACCCGACACGACACAACACGACACGACACGAGCATCGAGGGCCAGGCGAGTGTCGCGAGCGCCCAAGGCCGCGCATAGCGGACGGCTGGAACGTCCAATTGACGGAGCAGTCGAACAGTTCTGCTTCGACTCCGAGCAGGAGTCCGGCGAACCCCTCACCCATGGCTGGTCCTGCTCAAACCCGGCAGCCGTGGAGAGAGTGCCGCCCTGTCCCGCCGAAGGGGAAGCGACTGAGACCTACCTGCGGGTCCAACCCGCATTTTCTACTTCTCGTTCCGGAGCTCGGTGATACGGGGCCGTTAGATCGGGTATTGGCGCGGGCTGTCTTGGACGGTGATCCAGCGGAGCTCGGTGAACTCCTCGAGTGCCGCCTCGCCGCCGAAGCGGCCCCAGCCGCTGTGTTTGACGCCGCCGAATGGCATTTGCGGCTCGTCGTTGACGGTGGCGTCGTTGATGTGGCACATGCCGGTCTCGAGCCGCTGGGCGACGGCCATGGCGGCGTCCACGTCACCGCTGAATACCGCGGAGGAGAGTCCGTATTCGGTGTCGTTGGCGACGCGTACGGCCTCGTCTACACCGTCCACCGGCACAATCACGACCACCGGTCCGAACGTTTCCTCGTGGTAGATCCGCATCTCGGGCGTGACGCCCACGAGAACGGTGGGCTCAAAGTAGCGGCCCTGGGCGTTCCCGCCGGTGATCACGATCGCTCCCTTGGAAACCGCGTCCTCGACCTGCTCGGTCACTCGCGTGAGCGTGTCCTCGTTAGCGAGCGGAGCGATCTGCGTGCCCGGCTCGCGCGGGTCGCCGACCCTTAGCGACCTGGCGCGGTCGCCCAGCTTCTGGGCGAACTCGTCCGCCACCGAGCGGTCGATCACGATCCGCTCAGTTGACATGCAGATCTGCCCTTGGTTCATGAACGCGCCGAAGTTGGCTGCCGCCACCGCCCGCTCGAGGTCCGCGTCGGCGAGCACCACCAGCGGGGCCTTGCCGCCCAGCTCGAGCAACACCCGCTTGAGGTGCCGCGCAGCCTTCTCGGCGATGATCCGCCCGACGCGCGTGGAGCCCGTGAAGCTGATCCGCCGGACCGCCGGATGAGCGATCAACCCCTCGACCACGTCGGCGGCGTCCTCGGGTTCGTTGGTGACGAGGTTGATCGCGCCCGTGGGCAGACCCGCATCCTTCAGTGCGTCCACGATCGCCGCGTGCGTGCGCGGACACTGCTCCGACGCCTTGAGCACCACCGTGTTGCCATATGCCAGTGGCGCGGCCACCGCCCGCACGCCCAACACCACTGGCGCGTTCCACGGTGCGATGCCGACTACCACACCGACCGGCTGGCGCACCGCCTTCGCCCGCTTGCCGGGGATGTGCGACGGG
>JADGPN010000565.1 GCA_017882465.1 Solirubrobacteraceae bacterium | reverse complement strand
ATACCCAAATCCGCAGCAGAGCCGCGCAGCTTCTCGTCGAAGGTGAGTACGGCACCACCCGTGCGGGCGGCGGCAAGAAGGACGCAGCAGTCCGGCATCCGTCGCCCGGTCCTCGCCCGGAGCGACGCCAGCTGCACGGCGGCGTCTGCGGGGATGTCAAGCACCATCAGGTCCATCGCTTTGAGCGCCGCGTACGCCTGCTCGCCCAGCCCGCCGGCGGTCGGGTGAACAAGCACTTCTGCCACGGTCAGTCCACTCGCCGCCAGCGGCCCTTGCGCAGCCGCCAGCTCCAGCCTGTGAACCGCACGGGAGTGCTGGGCGTCGTCGGAATTCAGGTGCGCAATCAGTACGTCTGCGTCCAGCACGGTCGGGCGGGTCGGGGCAACGTCGGCAGCGGTCATTCAGGCCACTCGTCGCGCAACCGCTCACGTGCGTCGGGCGGCCACACACCCGCTAGAGAACCGGCGCTGTGCCGCACGCCGGCCACACGCCGCTGCGAGGCCGCCTCGTCGTGAAGGACCCGCTGTCCCTCCGCGGCCAGGCGGACCAGCAGCCGCGGTCGACTCAAGTCGGGCCAACGCCGCGCCGCCTCGTCCAATGCGGCAGCGAGCTCATCGGTCTCCGTGACGAGCAGACGGTTGCGTTTCGTTGGCATACGGCAAGTGTATCACCTAGTGAGTCACCACACGGTGGGTCGGTGCCTGTCAAGGCCTTCATTCGGACCGGAAGTGACGTTCCGCGCTGGGACTACCCGTGCACCGACGACCACGCGCACGGCTAGACGCACGGGACATCCGGGACGGAAGGCATGGAACACCAGTGGAACACGCCGCCGCCTGGACACCGCAAGTTACAACAATCTTGCCAATCACCCCAACGCCCAACGACACGGCTATCTCGACCGACGGTAAGTCGGGCACGGTCGCAGTCCAAGCGCCGGAACGCCCGACCCAGGCCAGAAAGGGTCGCGGACGTCTAGCTCCTCTCCGGTGCAGGCATTGAACTTACCCACAGGAGCAAGGTTGCCGGAGCGTTGGCCGGCGACATCCCCTTCGTCCGTGGCGCAGGAGCACGCGAGCCTGCCGGTCGATCCTGCGTAGCCAGAGGTTCTCGTCCGGCCGCTCTCGCGGCACCTTAAGACCGAAGTCACCGCTTCCCTGCTGGAGCGGTGATCCACAAGTGCCGGTCGCGTTACGTCCGATTTCACGACGGGCATCCGATCCGAGCCGGTCGCAGGATCGGACGTGGATGCTCTCCGGTTCAGGGGCAGGCACTGGCTCAGCATCCTGATTCTAGATCTGCGATTGGTCCCCGGCCGGCCCTGGGCTGCGGGCGGGAAGGGCGGCGACCAAGCTGGGTGCGCCCCTGAGCGGCCGTCTTCACGTGCCAGCGCTCAATCTCGGAGCGCAGCCAGAGCATCGGTCGTCCGCGGCCGAGTTCGACCACGGGGCGAGGCATATCCGGATAGCGGACCTGGTACTTGCTGACTGTGTTGCGGTGCGACAGGCCGAGGATCTCTGCAACGTCGTGAGCGTCGATGAGGTCATCGACGAGAACGCGGCGGGACATGAAAAGAGCCTACACCGGTGAGCGGACGGCGACTCCGCCCGTAGACTGTTCCGTCCGACCGGCGAGGTAGTCTACGGGGTAACTGAAAAGCGGACCGGCGGTGGTAGAACACCCCGGGGCCTGGCGGAGACCTGATTGGGAGTAGTCACGACAATGCAAGCCTAAGCCTACGCCACCCCCGCGACGGGGTGTTCTCCGCAACTTCGACTGGTCAACAGTCCTGCAATGGCATCCGGCGCGGCGGTCGCCGGAGACGCGAACAACGTGCTCTACAAGATCGCTGCGGTCGCCGACCGCCTGAACGTCGTGGCCGCGACTCCGCAGCAGCTCGCCAATCCGAGGCGAGAGCTGCTCATCGAGGAGAGCCTTCACCCGCGCAACGCGCGCTCGCCGGCGGCAGCCGCCTCCAAGCCACGTCGGTACTCGGCCTCGTTGAGCTCGATCTCCGCGTCGATCTCGTCCTCGTACTCGCCGTAGTAGGCGACAGCGGCTTGCACGAGCCCAACCGGGACCTCTAGGTACGCAGCGGACTCCTCGATCGATCCGTCGTTGTCATGACCGGTGGCGATCACCTCCCACACGTCCAATCCAGTGCCAACCATGCTCGCCCGTCGGCCGCTGGGGCCGTCGAGGAAATGGATCAGCGGGTGCGCGTCGCGGCGCAGCCCCTCTTCGAGGTATCGCTGCGCGAGCGCCCGCTCCGGCAACCCGGCACGGCGCGCACGGCCAGCAAGACGCTCCCGCGTCCCTGGAGCAAGACGAAGCGTGTAGTGGTCGGACACACACTCACTCTACCGTCCTGTGTCACGCAGTGCCACCAGCCGTCGTGGCAGCCCGATCCGCAGCGGCGTCCCGACGACGTGATTGTCCACGCCCGAAGCGAGAGCCAAGCCCGGTATCTGCGGGACGTGATCGCTCGGCGACTGGCGGAATGCGGACTTGAGCTCAACGAGCGCAAGACCCGCATCGTGTACTGCAAAGACGACGATCGGCGCGGCTCATATGAGCACGAGTCGCAGGGTCGGGACGGGGCGCGGTACCGGCGTTACCGCCGGCCCGTT
Organism: Solirubrobacteraceae bacterium; assembly: GCA_017882465.1. GTDB lineage: Bacteria > Actinomycetota > Thermoleophilia > Solirubrobacterales > Solirubrobacteraceae > Palsa-465. The sequence continues at coordinate 597 of JADGPN010000565.1, read as the reverse complement.
TCCCCGGCCCGCCCTTCGAACCGGACTTGCCCATTCCTGAGCATCCGGCTCTCCACAGCACACGCTGTCCGATCGTGGCGCTGGTCAGGCAACGGCGGTCTCCGGCCGGGTGGTGGCTCGGTCTGTTCCGGTGGCCGCCCACGGCGAGGGGATACGGTGGCCGCGATAGCGATATCGCGTCACCGGGACCTCGGCGGGCCAAGCGAGCCTCGCGCCTTCGGGGGCGGTCCACTTGATCCCCCAGTACCGTCGCCTGATCTGTTTCCAGGTCAGCCGCGGGTACTTCGCGCGCAACCATCGCATCACGCCCCACCACAGGTAGTAGCTGACGTATGCGAAGCAGCGCTTACTCGCGTTATGTCGATGGTAGTTGCACCATCCGCGCAGGATGGGGTTGAGGGCGTGGATTAACGGCTCTCCGGGCATGATCGTAGGTGAGATGATGCGAACGCGTGTTCGTGTGGGAGTGTGAGTGTGACGGGTCCGCAGGTGAGGTGAACGAGCGCGAGCGCGGCTTGGGCGTACGCGTTCAGCCCCCTGGGTTTTAGGCGGCGATCGGGGTGGGGATCGGCTGGCCGGTGAGCCGGGCGTTGTGGA
>JADGPN010000564.1 GCA_017882465.1 Solirubrobacteraceae bacterium | reverse complement strand
CTCGAGCGGCGCGCGTGCAGCTTCGAGCCCGGTGCCGCCGATCCCGTGGACCGGTCTGTTCGCGGTCATCGTGGGCGTCCTCGCGGTGGCCATCTGCGCCCAGCTCGGGGCGAGCTTCGTGACGCGCATGCTGACCCGCTCGGGCAAAGCGGTGAGGCCGATCATTTTCGCCCGCCGCGAACTGCAGGCCGGGAGCTCAGTCCTGGCCCTGAGCGTCGTAGCTCTGGGTTCGGCGAGCTGGAAAGCACCCGCGCTCTCGCATCGGCTGACCACGGCCGCGCTGCCACTTGTGATCCTGGCGCTCGCAGCGACCACGGCGTCGCTGCTTGCGCTCGCGCGCCGTCGGTACTCGCTCGCGCGCGGGGCGAACGTCATCGCCACCGGGGCGCTGATGTGGGGGTGGCTGATCGCGCAATCGCCGCGGCGGATCGGAACGCATCTGACGATCGACACCGCGGCCGCCGCTCCCCCCGCCCTGACCGCGGTTGCGATCGCCGTGGGGATCGTCCTGCTACTCGTCCTGCCCGCCGTCTACCTGCTGTTCGGCGTCTTTGCCCGCCCTTTGCCGGAGGTAACCGAATGAAACCGTCACGAACACCGAAACCTCACCAGCGACTGCCCCTCGCGGCGGGAGCGGTGATGCTCTGGGTCACACTCTGGCCGTGGATCTGGGGCTTCGCGGACGCCCGCTCGGCGGTAGCCAACCACATCTTCTTCACGATGGCCTTCGGGCCGTTGGCACTGATGATCGCCGTCCTGCGGCCGGCCGCGTTCGTCGCGCTCGGGGGCGGGATCTGGCTCGCGCTGAGTCCGTGGCTGCTCGGCTACGCCACCAACGACGTGGCCTGGCTGAACGAGCTCGTCAGCGGCGGCCTGCTGGTCGTGCTCTGTTCGAACGCGGCGGGCCTCAGCCATCGCATCCGCGGCCGTAAGCGGCATGGACGGACCGCCCAGCCAGGCTCGGCTTCGTGGTTGTCTTCAAGCTGGTGTTCGGCGCCCGGATGACCTGGCGCCAAGGCGCTCCGGCAGGGCTCCGCGCGATTGGTGCCACCACCGTCCTCCCGGTTGGAGGCTTCGTTGGACCGGCTGTGGGCGCAGGGTCCACCGACACCCAAGGTGCCTCGCTCTCCGAGCTGACCCGATCCTCGGCCACGTTCTTGGTCCTCACCAACGCGCCAGGCGTGATCGTCCTCGCTGCACTCGGGCGGGGCACCCTTCCCGCCGCTCGTCGAACTCGGCGGGGCCCATCGCAACGGGGTCGCGGATGCCCGCGACTTGCTGATGGGCGGCAACTGGAAGCTGTTGGGGGCGCTGGGCTACTACGCGTTTGACAACGCCGTGCTGTGGGCCTCCTTTCAGGCCTACGGACGGACTCCGTCGGTCGCCGTGATCGTCATGGGATACCTGGTGGGATCACTCGCGGCCGCGCTGCCGATACCCGCGGGCCTCGGCGCGGTGGAGGGTGGCCTATTCAGCGCACTCGTGCTGTACGGGGCGCCGGCCGCCCCGACAGCCGCCGCGGTGCTGCTCTACCGAGGCATCTCGCTCGCACTGCCCCTACTGCTCGGCGCCGTCGCCTGGACCTCCGCATCGGCGCGCAGTGCGAGGCCCTGGAGGTCAAATCTGGTGGCGAGTCGGGCGAGCGTGAGGGAGCCGAGCATCAGACCGAGGTCGCGGAGGGCGACGTCGTAGCACCCCGAGTAGCTGAGCAGGTTTGACGTTCCAACGGTCCGCGGCTCATGAGGATTCGTGACCAGTGCTGCCCAGCAGCCGCTCTACTCGGTCCACGAGCTCGACTTGCACATTGAGTGCGCGATAGGTCTCGATTGCACGCCCGTCGCGCGTGGCGAGCCTGAGACCGTGCTCCCTCGCCGACGCGCCGACGAGCGCGTCGTAGACAGCGCCGCCGGCGATCCCCAACGCGTTGAGCTCGCCGAGCAATGCGGCCGCCGCCTCGGCGCCCAGGAATCTGCTGTGCGGGAAGTCGGCTGCGAGCAGCCGTGCGATCGTCGCCGGGGTGCGGCGCGCCGGGGGTGGCAGGCGCGTGAGGACCGAGAAGGTCTCGAACGCGGCGTGGCCCGCGAGGCCGAGCCGCCGATCGCCGAGAGCCTGGAACGCTGCCTCGTGGTGTTCGTGGTCGGCGACGGTCAGCGCGACGGCGACGCTCGTGTCGACCAGAAGCTCCGGTCGGCTACCGCTGGTCGGCATCACGAAGCGACCGGACGAGGTCGTCGTTGATCTGCGCGCCGGCGGCCGGGATCACGAGTCGCCCCGCCCGGTCATCGAGGGATTCCTCAGCCAGCGGTTCGACGCGCAAGCCGGCGCCCTCGGCTGTCACCTCGACTTCGCCGGGGCCCAGGCCGATGTGATGGCGCAGTTGCTTTGGGATCACGAGCCGGCCTGCCTTGTCAATGGTTGCACGCATGCCCGCACGATACCATCAGAATGGCTCCCGCCCGGCATATCCGCTCAGCTGTTCGATCCGCACGATCGGGATGTTGATCCCGTCGCTACGGATTCGTTTGCTGATACCCATCACTGCGTGCGCGACGAGTCGTCGTGACTCCGCGAAGGCGTGAGGTCTGGCTGGTCGACTTCGGCGGTCCCGTCGGGCGGGAGCAGTCAGGCAGACGACCTGCAGTGATCGTCTCCGCCGATCCGCTGGACGCCAGCCGCGCCGGAATCGTCATCGTCGTTCCGACCGCCACCGCCCGTCGTGGGCCCGTTGCCTCGGCCTGCGCGACCCGGGTTATGGTCTCTTTCGATCAAGCGGCCGGGTTGAGGCGGTCGAGCAGCAGCGGCGGGCACCGACGGATCTGGCCGCTGCTGAACCGTCCGACCGGTTGCTGCAGGCGCACCGTCGCGGTGCGCGGGTCGAGAGCGACGACGATGCCCTCGGCTCCGCGCAGGTATTGGGGTCTGGTGTCGTGGTTGAAGCGGACGCGATCGCCGACGTTCAGCATCGCGAGTGCTTTGGCCGAGTCGACCGTGTGGAGCAGTTCCTGGCGCGCGCAGATCGCGTCGGCGATCGCGGTCAGGTGCGGATCGAGTTCGCCTGCGGCGATCTGGTCGAGCAGTAGGCGTTCGGGCTCGGCCGGCGAGCTTGGCGGATCGTTCGATCGGGAGCGTGCCGCGGGAAGCCGTGACGCGGTGTTCGGGCGGGGTCGATGGCGGGAGCGCTTGCTCATGGTCGTGAAGTATCGGACGCCGGCAGATCGGATGACGGGG
>JADGPN010000563.1 GCA_017882465.1 Solirubrobacteraceae bacterium | reverse complement strand
GGCGTGTCGGGTAGCGCCGGTTGAGATTTGACCCGCTGGGCGCGAGATCGACGAGCGCCCGTCGTCGCGAAGGCCGAGCCCCGAGGGGCGAGGTCTGAGCGGCGATGGGCGCTTTAACCGCTTTCGTCGGGGTCCCGACGGTGAATCGGCACGTTGTAAGCCCGTCTGCGGCTCTCGGCGAGGGCGGCGAGGGTGACGGGTCCGGCGATTTCGGCGCTTGCCGGCCTGGACGGGGGTTGATCGCGTGCCGGCGACCGGCGTGCGCTCCGGTCAGGGTCGTGTCGGTGCGATGACCTCGGCGAGCCGCTCGGCGGGTGTCATCCAGCCGAGCGTTTGTCGCGGTCTGCCGTTGAGTTCCGCCGCAACAGCGTCGAGCTCTTCTTGGGAGAAGCGGTTGAGGTCGGTGCGCTTGGGCAAGTACTGGCGCAGCAGCCCGTTGGTGTTCTCGTTCGATCCGCGCTGCCAAGGACTGCGGGGATCGCAGAAGTAGATCTGGATGCCGCTGTCGATCGTGAACTGCGCGTGCTCGCGCATCTCCTTGCCCTGGTCCCAGGTAAGCGAGCGACGCAGCTGCTCGGGCAGCGACCCGATGCTGCTTGTCAGCGCGTCGCGGACCGCTTCGGCGCCGTGACCGTCGGGGAGCGCGACGAGCTGGCAGTAGCGGGTCTGGCGCTCAACCAGCGTCGCGATCCCGGTCGGGAGCTTGCCGAGCAGCAGATCGCCTTCCCAGTGACCCGGGACCGCACGGTCCGCAACCTCGGCCGGGCGCTCGGAGATCATCACCCTGTTCGGGATCTGGCCTTGCCCCTGATGCTTCGAGCGCTGCTTTGGCGGGCGGCGTAGATGCCTACCGCTGCGCAACTGCTTGCACAGCTCGCGCCGCAGCGCACCACGCGACTGGACGAACAGCGACAGATAGATCGTCTCGTGCGAGACCCGCATCGCAGGATCATCCTCGTAGGTCCGGCGCAGCCACCGCGAGATCTGCTGCGGCGACCACTTGCGCTCAAGCTTCTCCTCGACGACCCCGCGCAAACGCGAGTCGAGCGCGAGCTTCGACAGCTTCGGACGACGCGCACGCTTCCACGTCGCGTTCTCAGCGCGCTGTGCACGGTAGCGCCTGCGACCGCCGTTGCGGTTGACCTCCCTCGCGACCGTCGTGTGCGGACGACCAATCGCCCGCCCGATCGCCCTGAAGCTCTCACCACGCGCCAAGCCCCGCGAAATCTCCTCGCGCTCCCCCAACGACAGACACCGCTCGGCGCGGTTGCGCGGCGCCGGTCGCACGCCCCCAGACGCAGCAACGCACGCGGTCACGTTGTCCCTCGACATCCCTACCTCGCGCGCGATCGCGTGCAACGAATACCCCTCGACCCACAACTCCCACACCCGCTCCCGCCGCCACTCCGGCCACCGTCCCATCACCACCACCTTTCGCTCGGCCGGCAGCCAACCAGGCCCACCGGACGCTCATCCGTTGCGTCTGACTTCGCGATAGAGATCACGGTCGATAATTCGCCTAGCCTGGGAGGCTGTCGGGACCTCGGACCAGGAGGTCGTGATGATGGACAACGGCAAGCGCAAGCCGCGCCGGCAGCTCTCGCCGGAGGAGAAGTGGGAGGTGTTCCTCGAGGTCACCTCGCAGGAGATCTCCCAAGCCGACGCCGCCCGGAAGTACGGGGTCGATGTGTCGGTGATCGTGCGCCTGCGGGCGCTCGCGAAGGACGCCGCGATCGCGGCGTTCACCTCAGCGAAACCGGGCCGGCCCGCCACGGCGGAAGCGGTCGAGGTGGAGTTGCTGCGGGAGGAGAACGAGCGGCTCTCAGAGGCGTTGAAGGAGATGGCGATCGAGCTCACGTTGCACCGGGGAAGGCAGCGCTCGGGCTTTTCGGCCCGGTTCCCGCGCGTGTGAGCGCCGGGACCAAGCTCGAGCTGTTGGGGCTGATCGATCGTGCCGTCGCCGATGGGTGGGCGCACGCCACGGCGTGTCGTGTGCTTGACCTCGCCGATGTCCGCGCGCACCGCTGGCGGGCTCGGCTGCGGGACACCGGCAGCCTCGAGGACAGAGATCCGGGCGGTGGTGCGGTCCACGGCGTGCTGTCCTGGGAGGAGGCCGAGATCCTCGATCTGATCGAGCAGTGGGGCCCGGTCGATCGCTCGCATCGCAAGATCGCGCACCGCGGCAGCCGCCTCGGTGTCGTGTTCGTGAGCCCGTCGACGGTGCTGCGGGTCGCGCTCAAGCACAAGGTGCACCTGCCGGGGGAGCCGTACCGGCCACGACCCAAACAGCCCGTATTGCCTGAGATTCCGTGGGAGCGCAACCGGATCTGGATCTGGGACGCGTCCCACTTCACCCGGGCCGGTCGGGTCGCGTACGCGATCGTCGACGTCGTCACCCGCTACTGGATCGGGTACCTGCTCTCGAGCGAGCAGACCTCGACCCAAGCGCAGCTGCTGTTCGCCCGCGCACTGGAGGATCAGCAGCTTCTCGCCCTCGACGGCAATCCGCACACGGCCGTCGGCGAGGACGGGCTGCCGATAGCGATCGACGATGACGGCTTGCCGGTGCTGATCGCGTGGTCAGACAACGGATCGGAGATGACCGCGATCGACACCCGCAAGTTCATGGCGCTGATGGCGATCACCCAGCACCACGGCCGGCCCGGCACCCCGACCGACCAGGCGCACATCGAGAGCTTCTTCAGCCATCTCAAAGGCGACTGGCCGCACCTGACCACGATCGGCGACGCGGCCGTGCTCGACACCGAGCTCGCTCGCGTCCGCCGTGAGTACAACACCGTCAGGCTCCACGCCTCGATCGGGTACGTCACCCCCGATGACGAGCATCACGGCCGCGGCCCCCGCATCCGCCGGGCACGCTCGGCCGGGCTGCGCCGTGCCCGCGCTGAGCGGATCAAGGAGAATCGAGCGAGGAGGCAAGCATCGTGACCTTCCCCTTCGATAGCCCCACCCCGACCCCGCCCCAGCTCGGTCAGAGCCCGATCGCTGACGGGCAGCACCGCCGGCAGGGACGCCGCCGCAACCCGGCACCGACGTCGACCCGGAGCGCGCTCCGAACACCCACCAACCAGCCCCGCCACAGCACTCAGCGTGTGGTTGAAAAAGTCGGCCGCTCTATCACGAACTCAGAAACACCGCAAATCCTCACGAGCGCTGGACGACAACTCCAGCAGCACCTCCAGCGGGGAGACATCGTCACCTACAACAGGG
>JADGPN010000562.1 GCA_017882465.1 Solirubrobacteraceae bacterium | reverse complement strand
CTTGGGATTGCGCGTCGACGAGGACTTCAAGGAGTTGCGCCTCGGCCTCCACGAGTAGGCCTATGCCGGGCGGATCACCACGCGCCGGCGGGGCTCCTCGCCTTCCGAGCTCGTCGCCACACCCTCGACCTCGGCCACGGTGTCGTGCACGACTTTGCGGTCGGGCGGGTTCATCGGCTCCAGCGCCCGCTCGAGGCCGGTCTCCCGAACCTCTTCGCCAACCTGGCGGGCGAAGGCAGCCAGCGCCTCGCGTCGACGCTCCCGGTAGCCGCCGACGTCAACCCGAAGTCGAGCGCTCCGGCCGCTCAGCCCGTGCTGAACCACCGCGCGAACCAGCTCCTCGATCGCCTGCAGGGTCGAGCCCCGCGGGCCCACCAGCAATCCGAGACCCTCACCTTCGACCGCGACCAACACGGTCTCGTCCTCGACCCGTGCACTCACCGTACCGGTGAGGCCGAAGGCCTCGACCAAGCTGCGGGTGAAGCCTTCGGCCCGCTCGGCCTGGGCCTCGACGTCGCCATCTTCTACGTCGGTCTCCACGTTCACCTTTGCCTCCGCTCGGTCTTCGTTGCTCTGCGTTCGGGTCTTCTCGTTCGAGGCCGGCGCACCGGCGCCACTGCCGCCGCGTCCCCGGCGGCGCCGGCGCGAAGACGAAGAGGATCCCGACCCGGCCGGCTTTCGTTCGGCTTCCGAATCGTCGGCGGACGGGCGTGCCGCCTTCGGCTCGCCGCGATTCTGCGAGGACTCACCACGCGGCTTTCGGCCGCCGCCACTCGGTCGGCGCTCGCTCGATCGGCGGCGCCGGCGATCCGTCGGCTTCTCTCGGGAGATGGGCCGTACCCGGGCGCGGATCCGAGCCTCTGTGCGCCCGATGCCGAACAGGCCGCCCTTCGGCTGGTCGATCACCTCGTACTCGAGCTCGTCGGCGACGACGCCCAGACGATCGAGAGCGAGCTCTCGGGCGTCATCGAGTGTCTTGGCTGATACCTCGATCCATTCCACAGTCAACGCTTCCGCTTCTTGCGGCGGGCGCCCGGGCTCAGGTTCTGACCTTGACCTTTACCGTTCGCCTCGCCGTTCGACGACTTGTTGTCGGGTTTCTTCGCCTCGGGCTTCTTGGCCTTCGACGCGCCGCCCTTGCCGTTGCCGGCGGGTGGGCTTTTGCCGTTCGTTTCCTTGGGCGGGGGTTCGTCGTCCACAGACCCGGATTTGAGCTGCCCGGTCGACATCGCCTGGTCGTAGAGCTTGCCGATCACGAGGTGCTGCTGGCCGATGCGCCAAGCGTTCGACACGACGAAGTAGAGGGTCGCCCCGGCATTGAGGCCGAAGCAGATGAAGGCGAAGAAGACCGGGAAGATCTTCGTCATGGCGGCCATCTGCGCGTTCGGCGGTGTGTTGCCGCTCTGCAGTTGGCGCGCCTGCGTCTGGCGGACCTGGTACCAACCGGTGAACGCGACCAACGCGATGAGTACGTAGTAAGGAATCGCGGACGAGAGCCCGCCGTAGGTCTGCGCACCGTGCGCCGTTTGGTTCACGGTTACACCGAGGAAGTGGAGCGCCTTCGGGGCGTCACCGTGGGATGCTTGGACGCTCAGGGCCTTGGTGCACTCCGCGGTCGTCTTCGCGCTCCCGCAGATCGCGTGGTACAGCTCGCCCATCCTTCCGGATTTCGGCAAGTGGTGTTGCACACCGCGCGCGAACGTGCGGAACACCGCGATTCCTATTGGAATCGTGATGATCATGGGTAAGCAGCCGGCGAGTGGGTTGATCTTGTTCTCTTGGTAGAACTTGAGCAGCTCCTCGTTCTGCTTCGCCTTGTCGTCCTTGTACTTCTGCTGGATCTTCTTGATCTCGGGCTGGACCCGTTGCATCTGGATCATCGACCGCGCCTGCTTCGCGGTCAGGGGGAACTGCACCAACATGATCACGATGGTGAGCAAGATGATGGCGATCCCGATGTTGTGGAACGGGATGTAGAAGAACGCCAGTAGCCAGCCGATGACGCGATAGAGCGGATCGAGACTCATGTCAGCTCCGTCCCGATGGAGCCGCGTCGCGCTGCGGGACCGGGTCGAAGCCGAAACCGCCGAACGGGTGGCAACGCGACAAGCGGCGGGCACTCAACCAGGTTCCCCGGGCCGCGCCGTGTGTCTCCAGGGCTTCGCGTGCGTACTCGGAGCACGATGGGACGTACCGGCACGGTGACGGGCGGTGAGCACTCAACCGCTGGTAGAGGTTTATGGTTCGCAGCAAAGTCCGGGTCGGGAGAGAGCGTTTCATACCGCTTCCTCACCGAGCGCGCGCACAGCATCATGGAGCGAGACGGACAGGGCGGCGTAGCTCGTCGAGGCGGCGGCCCGACCGGCGCCCACGAGGTAGGCGTGTCCCGGAAGGAACTCGGCGGCATGGGCCCGCGTTGCCGCCCGCAGGCGCCGGCGAACGCGATTTCGTACGACCGCGCCGCCAACCCCTCGGCCGACGGCGTACGCGACGCGCGGCGGCTCCGAGCCCGGTCCGACGACCGCGCAAGTAACCATTAGGACCCCTCGACGACGGCGCCGGCCCTGGGCCAGCGCGCGAAACGTTGACCGCTCACGAATCGGCCAAATCAAGCCGAGAGGCGGGAGCGGCCCTTGGACCGGCGCTTGCGCAGAACTGCGCGGCCGGCCTTCGTGCGCATCCGCAGGCGGAAGCCGTGCTTCTTGCTTCGTCTGCGATTGTTCGGTTGGAACGTCCTCTTCACGCATGGCCTCCTCGAACGCCCGGGCCACAACCAGATGGGGCCCTGGGGCGGCGCGCCTCCGCAAGTGTGTTACCGGCGCGCGAACAGCGTCGGAGTCTACGGGTGAACGACTCCTCCCGACAATCCACCCCCTGCGGGAAGCCAGGTAACCCTACGCGGGGAGCTTGGCTACCCCGATGCGGGAAGCGCGGCGACCCAATTGGGAGTGCTCCCGCGGGTCCGGGAATCTCAGCCTTGTTGCGTTGTCCACAGGGCTGATATGGTCCGCGACCCCGGTGCGCCGGGTGATCCGGTGCTCGGCACTTCCCCCGCCTTCGGCCCGACGGATCGTGGTCAGATCCAGTACCTGGCCTGTGCTTCTGCACACATGTGGATACACCTGTGGACAACCCTGGGGAGCCGCCACCGTGGGGACACCTGCCGCCGATGACCTGTGGGCAAAGGTGGCTGCTGCTGTCCGCGCCCAGTTGTCGGAAGCAACCTGGAACACCTGGTTCCA
>JADGPN010000561.1 GCA_017882465.1 Solirubrobacteraceae bacterium | reverse complement strand
GAGCGGGACGACCTGCGCCGCCGGGATGCCACGCCGCCGAACAACACGTTCAGCAGCCCGTAGCAAGCAGCGCACCCCGCAGCGTCGGCGGCCATGCCCGGGACGGCAACTGGGCAGCGCCGCCAGACCAAGCCGGCGGCCGGGCTAATCGTTGACGTCGTCGGCAGTCCGGAGGAGCGACAGTGACGCTCAGACGTTTACGTAGGCAGACCCGCTTTTCTGCACGCCTCCCCGTGCGCCCCGCTCTCGGCGAAGACAATTGCGTCGAGTCTCTCGGCTGGGTTGCTGTTCGCGTTCGGGACGAGCAGCGTCTGATTGAGCGCTGGTTGTGAGGAATCCGCCCTGCACGGTGCTGCCTGCAACCGGAATGGGAGCAACGCGGGGCGCCCGTCGGGGTCGACGAGAGGCTCGTCGGGCGGGCAAGCAGGTGTCGCGAAGCGCTCGGACTACCGGACTGCTGGAGCTGCTCAAAGCAGCAGCTTCGCGCTGACTGCCCCTTCTCGATCCAAGCAGCCATCGCGACCAGTTACGACGACAGGCTGCTGCCCTGTCAGGGGAAGCAGGAGCCGCGCCCTCCCTTTGGCGACCGAGCAGGGCGTTCGCCTTCCGCGGGGGTTGCGTCTCTTTGCCGCTGTTGATTCGCGCGCGGTTCAGGTTTCCGCGGTTGACTCCAAGCGCCGCTCACCTCCTCGCGGAGCGGGTCTGGTGGCCCGGCCTTGGACGGGTCGGCTGAGGGGTCGGCTAGAAGTCGCGTCCGAGCCGGTAGGCCTCGTCCAGGTAGGCCCGTCGCTGCTCGTCGCTGGCGGCGACGACGGCGTAGAAGTAGACGTGCCTGGCCTCTTTGACGCCCGCCATGCGCAGGCCCCAGGAGCTGATGACGGTGTCCATCGCGTCGCGCCAGCCCTTGTCGTATTCCTGCTCAGTGAAGAACGTTGGCGTGAGGATCAACGCTTTCTGCTGCGAGAGGAGTGGAACCCGTCCGTCGAGGTCGCCCCGCCAACCGTCGGGCGTCAGGGTGTAGGCGAATCCGTAGGCGAAGACGCGCTCGAACCAGCCTTTGAGGATTGCCGGGAAGCCCATCCAGAAGACCGGTGCGACGAAGATCAGGCCGTCGGCCTCGCGGACGAGCGCCTGCTGCTGGCGAATGTCGTCGGGGAGCTGCCCGTAGAGCGCCTCGGCGATCTCGCGGGTCCCTTTGCCACGCAGCCAGCGCCGCGCGAGGTAGCGGCGGATCGGCCCGCCGGCCATGTCCAGCACCGCCTGCGGAAGGTTTGCCTTCTCGAGCAGGTGGTCGGGATAGGACTCGTGCAGGAATTGGGTGCTGTCTTGAGCTGTGAAGACCGGGTTGAAGCTGATGGCGTTGAGATCGCTGACCTTGTAGTTGTGCGGGCTCTCGTCGAGCCCGCGCGTGACGCTTTGAAGGATCGCGTGCGTAAACGAGTTCGGATTGAAGTGCGCGTAGACGACCAGGACATTCATGACGCTTCCGCGATCATCTCGGCGACGCGCTCGGCGACGAGGCGTGCGATGCGGGCGCACGCAGTCGTGCCATCGTGCTCGATGTACGCGTGCACGCCCTCGGCGGTGGCGAAGTCACAGCCGGTCAGCGCACGGCACTGGGTGCTTCCGAACTGTCTCTCGAACCAGGCGGCTAGATCGTGGCCGAGGTTCATGGCGCGGTTAAACGCGTTGACGTCGTCCGCAAGCGCGTCCCGCCGGAGTGCCATCATCGCGAGCATCCGTGCCACCCTGGGGCGGCTGTGTTCGATGTCGCCAAACGCCAGCCCGAGCGCCATCACCCCGGCCGTCAGCGCACTGCAGGTCATGCCCTCAAACAGCGTGCCGCCCATGAACGCAGTGGCGGCGCCGTCGAGTCCGTCGGGCGTGTCGAGCTCGGCGAGTACGGCGTCGGCGCAGTGAAATCCGCGCTGCTGCCAGTGCGCGTAAAGCTCGCGATAGGCCGCGCGGCGCTCCGACGCTATGAGCTGCCGGCCGTCGGACGCCGCAAGGCACTGCGCGCACATCGCCGGCGCCTCGCGCACAACGCCGACGCAGCGCAGCGGCACGCGCGCGCTGCCGAGGATCTGTCGGCAATCGGTGGAGCCGTGCCGGTCACGGAAGCGCTCGAGCAGGTCGTGGCCCGCTTCGACGACGACGGGCAGCCCGTCGGGGGTCTCCTCGCGGCGGTGACGCAGTCCCATAAGCACCAGCGGCGCAGTCAGCCCGCCGCACTCGCCTCCCGTGTTGCCGATCCCGCCCGGTAGACCCGCCGTGAGCAGGACCAGCCAGTTGGCCTCGGTGTCGGAGGCATCGAGCATCGTCTGCATCACTGTCGGGGCGCAGTGCCCCATCCGCAGCAGATTGCTCACGCTACGCTTACGCAACTCCTCAGCAGGGATCGTTGGAAACGCCTCGACCGGCATGATCAACCAGCGCGAATGCTCGCGCTGGCGGAGCGCCGCCACATCCGTAATCCTTCCCACCGGGATTAGGAGAATCCGCAGCGGGAACCGCGGGGTCACTCGTAGCGCAGGAGCTCGGGGTAGACGCCAGCACCGGCGCGATTACCAGCACCTCTGAGACGCGACCCGCATGCCGGCCAGACTCGCTCTTCATCGCCGCGACGGCAGCCACAGGCTGAGTGCGTTGGCTCCCCGGCCGCGGGCTACTTGCGGTGGCCTCAATGAGTGCCACGCACGGGCCCGATACCGCCCCTTTGGAGATGGATCCAACAGTCAGGGCTGAGACCCGGATGCCACGCAGAGCGGGTCCCGTGGAGTCCCCGAGGAGATCCCCGTACGACGACGAAGGCGCGTCTGCGTCGGGCGTATCGAGCCGGGCCCGAGCATGGCTCCTTCACGCCTATCCCGCGCATCACCGCCCGGTCCGGCCAGCGCCGCAAGGGTGTCGTTGCCCCATCGACATCCGGCCGTTCGTGAGAACAGGCGGTCGGTCGAGCCGCTCATAGGGCTCGGCGAGGACCGACTCGGTCGCAGGCAGACCCACGCTGCCAGCGCCCGGGTCCGGGCCCCGCCTGAACCCTTCCCGAAACTCAGTTGTCGACGTGGCGCCCGCGTGCGCCTGCCCGACAGCTGTACAGGGGACGACGGCCGCAGCGTTGGTTTGATCGAGGACCATGCAGTCTCCGATGTTCGATGGTCCTTGAGCATTGAGACGGCCGAACGACCGGTGCCCGATGTCGCCGGCGAACCCCTCGGAGCGTCCGGTGGTTGGTCCCCACTGAGCTG
>JADGPN010000560.1 GCA_017882465.1 Solirubrobacteraceae bacterium | reverse complement strand
GATCCGCGCGCTGCGTGCCGCCGGGCGTACGCATGTGCAGGCGACGCTCGCAAGGGTGTTCTGGGAGGTGTTGCTGGCAGATGGCTCGACGGTCTGCCTTGAGTCCGCCAGCGATGATGAGCCGGCTTCAGTGAGCTGCCCTGAGCTAGCCGACGGCGGGCCGATCGGCTTCTGGGCCTCAGAGCTCGGATTTGACCGCTTCGACGGTGAGGTGGCCCTCCCAGCGTACACGTGGATGACGGGCGAGAATCAGCTTCCGGTCGCGCTAGCCAGGCGCGCCGGCGAGCGCTGGACAGACGCATACCGGGTGCGCTTCTACGACAACGCCAGCGGCGATCACGAGAGCATCCCACCCGAGCTGTGTCCGCCGCGCGAGCGCTAGCCCGCGGGGCTGAAAAGTCCCGCGCGACCCCCCCGTCTATGACGGCCGTGGGGAACAACGTTGCTGTAGCGAAATCCCCGTCAGGCGGCGACCTCCCGGGCTCGAGAACGTACACCGGACGGCGCGCGGCCCGTTCATCCACAGCCTCATTCTTCCCCAACTCACCCGTTCGAGTCCCGGGCAGCCTCGGCCCCGCGGTCTGCGCTGTGGTCCTGCCCTCCCCCCACCGTCGCCTACCCCAAGCCCGTCATTCTGACAGCGTTTGCCGGGCCGTGAACGAGAGGCTCTACCCGAGGTCGGGCACGGGCTCCTGGTCGTCGACGTCGTCGTCAAAGGCGCGCCAGTCGAGCAGGTTCGCGACGGTCACAGCGATCACGTTCGCGATCGCGTCGGCCGCGGGGGCGATGATGATGATCGGACCGAGACGCGCGGAGCCATGGTTGATCAGCGCGTCGGTGATCCGGCCCAGGCTCTCGGCCGCGTCGTCATAACCGTGCGGCGCCGTGTCGAAGCTGAGCGCGTCCAGATCACGGCCGATCGCTTTGCTCACCAGCAGCGCCAGACCCTCACGGCTGGCGGTCCGTGGTTGACCGATCGCGTAGGCGAGCGCGCGGGCGAGCGCGATCAGGCTCGACGCGGCGTCCGCGGCGTGCCGCGCGAGCGGGGTGTCGAGCAGCACCTCGACGCTCGCGTCCTCCGCGGGCGGCTCCTGTGTGTGGGCATGCCGCTCGCAGGCGACCAGGTCGGCAGCCGCGAGCGCGGCGCTGCCGCCGAGGCTCTCAGCGTCAAACGGGCCGCGGGGACGCTCCCGCTCAAACGGGCCGTGCTCAACCCGCAACCACGCCGCCTCCAACAGCTCGCAGATCAGCTGCTCGCGGATCACTCGCTATCGCCGGCGGCGCCGAGCGCCCACCAGTCGATCGGGTGCTGTCCCAGCGGATCGAGGTCAAGGTCGGTCGCGACGTGCTCGACATGGCCGCCGGTTCCGCGGCCCCAGCAGTACTTCGCGAGCGCGCGCCTCGAGCGTCCGTACCGTGCGAGCAGTTCGTCGGCGGCGAACACGTCGTCGACGTCGTCCTCGAGGCCCTCGCGCACACGCGCGAGCAGGTCGCCCAAACGCGCCTCGGAGTACACCTCGACCAACGCGCGAGCCGCGCGGCGGCGACCACGCTGACCAAGCTCACCGACGCTACTGGAAGCCTGCCCCATACCAAACGACACGATAAAGCAGACACCAGACAACGCATGGGGGCGTACGGGGCGCTCCGGCGTCTCGCCTTCGACCAAGGGCGACGCTTCGCCCGACGTGTCGCTAGCGGCCGCCCCCCGACGGAGAGGCCCTGCGACATGTCGCGTGAGGCCTTCTGAGCCCCCAGCTCGCCGACATCACCGGGGCCGTGTGCGGCCCGCTCATCCACAGCCTCACTCCTCCCCGCCCGCTCCGGATCCCGGGCACCCTCGGCCCCGTGGCCTGCGCTGTGGTCCCCGCTCCTCTCTCCACCGTTCGCCCGCCGCTTTGCGCTTGGTCCACCGTGCGTCGCTAATGCCGCCGCAGTTACGCTGCCGAAGCTTGGCTGCAAAACAGCAGGAAGGGACGACGGTTTCCATAATCCACGACCGATAATGAGCAATGAAAATACCTGGAAAATAGAATCTTTTGAGGCAGGAAGTCTTTCTACAGCAGCTCCGCAGGACTACAAGCGACCCGTGTCGGAGAGAGCGCGGGATGGCCCCTGGTTTCTGTGGAGGGTGCTCGCGACCGTGTGCGCTCTGCACCCGCGTCAACACCGACGGGGCGCCACTTGCGTGACGCCCCGTCGGCTGAGGGAGGAGAGAGTGCGCTGCATTCGCCGGCGACGTTATGAGACCGGCGAACCCTTCCCGCTCCATCGGCGCTCCCTTAAGCCGGGCGGGGGAAGTTGTTGTTACCGGGCGGCCGAGGTCGGAGACGCCTGCGCGCTTGCGACGGGCTGCTCGACGCGGCCTCTGACGGGCTGGACCGCTTCTCGTGATCCCTATGCACTGATCCTACTTCGGCTGACCGAAGCTACCCATCGGCCGCGCTCGCTTCGAGCCA
This sequence comes from Solirubrobacteraceae bacterium, assembly GCA_017882465.1. GTDB lineage: Bacteria > Actinomycetota > Thermoleophilia > Solirubrobacterales > Solirubrobacteraceae > Palsa-465. Next base: position 791 of record JADGPN010000560.1, on the reverse strand, counting down.
GCTGCGGTTCGAGACGTCCGTCCACGTCTGGTCGTTGGTCCTCGGTTAGCTTCCCATTGAATCGCGGGCGCTGATACGGCCACGAGGCCGGAATCGGTCCGCTCGCGTTGTCCGAGTGGACCCAGCACGCGAGCGGATCACCCCTCCGCCGCCGTTTCGGATTAGAGACAGCCGCCGCGACCGTTGCCCTTTGGACTCAACGACGCATCGCGCTGTCGCCCAACAGTTCCGGTCATCGCGGAGTCTGCGCGAGATTTCATAATCTGCGCTCGATAATGCTCGTTCGGTCGCGCGGCGGGCGACGAGGCGCCCGCGCGCTCGCCGCCCAATCGACAGCGGACATCGCGAACCGCACTTGAGTTAAGAGGGTCTATAGAGAGTTAGCGGTCGGGTCGCCGGGAGCATCTCAGCTCCCGGCTCCCACGGATCCCGGCGTGACAGTCTCCCGTCACCGGGCTCTTCTCACCGGCCTTTCAGTACGCGCGGACCCACTGCCAGTGGGCGAACAGGCCGGGCTCTCGGTCGAGTAGCCCGGTCCACCACCGCTTGAACCGCTTGTAGGTCCGCAGCCGTTTGTACTTCTTCCCTGCCCAGCGCCTCAGGTAGAGGCTGACGCGCCGCAGGAGGGGGTATAACGCCGACCGGTAGTACCGGCCGTAGTAGTTCATCCACCCAGCAATGATGGGGTTCAGCCATCGCGCTAGGTCGTCCAGCGACAGGTTTGTTTGCCTGTGGATCCGCAGTTCGCGGAGCCGGTCGCCTTTGGCCTTGAGCGCCTCGGGGCTGATCGC
>JADGPN010000559.1 GCA_017882465.1 Solirubrobacteraceae bacterium | reverse complement strand
ATGCGCTGACCTTCCTCCTCTGCTGGGAAGGCATGACGCTCGCCAGCTACGTCCTGGTCGTCTCCGATGATCGGGATGGCGAGAACGCTCGGGCGGGGCTCCTCTACATGGTGATGGCCCACGGAGGGACGGCCCTGCTCCTCGTCGCATTCCTTGCCCTGACCGAGCGGGCCGGGGGGGCGTTCGACTTTGCGGCGCTTCGCGCGGCGGCGGCTGGCCTCGATCCCACGACACGAACGACGCTGTTCTTCCTGGCGCTCGGGGGTTTCGCCACCAAGGCCGGCGTGGTCCCGCTCCACGTCTGGCTCCCTCGCGCGCACCCTGCGGCCCCGAGCCACGTCTCGGCGCTGATGTCGGGCGTCATGCTCAAGATCGCGATCTACGGGATCCTGCGCTTCGCGTTCGACCTCCTCGCCCCGGCCGCCGGGCCGCTCCCGTTCTCGTGGGGATGGACCGTACTTTTCGTGGGCACGACATCGGCCGTGCTCGGTGTGCTCTATGCGCTTCAACAGCACGATCTGAAACGCCTGCTCGCGTTCCACAGCGTCGAGAACATTGGAATCATCCTCATCGGTGTGGGGCTGGCGATGATTCTGTGGCGCCAGGAGGGCGCGGGCGGAGCCCTCGCGACCCTCGCGCTCACCGCCGCACTCCTTCACACCATCAACCACGCGGCATTCAAAGGCCTCCTCTTCCTTGGGGCGGGGAGCGTGCTCTGCCGCACGCACGTGCGCAACATGGAGGAGCTCGGCGGGCTCGCCCGGCGCATGCCGTGGACGGCTGGCCTGTTCCTGCTCGGAGCCATCGCGATCTCCGCGCTTCCCCCGCTCAACGGGTTCGTCAGCGAGTGGCTCACCTTCCAGGCTCTCCTGGGCGGCGCCAGCCGATTCCACGGTCCGGCCGGGCTTGTCATCGTCTTCTCCGCAGCGATGCTGGCGCTCACGGGAGGCCTCGCCGCTGCCTGTTTCGTGAAGGCGTTCGGCGTCACGTTTCTTGGCCGCCCGCGAACGTCCCACGCCGAGCACGCCACCGAGGCACCGCCATCGATGATCGCCGGCATGGTGTGGCTCGGAGCGCTGTGCGTGGCCCTCGGCGTCGCGCCGGGCTACGCGATGCGCCTGCTCGACGCGCCGACGGCCGAACTGCTGCACGGCCCCGGGGCGAGCGCCGTCGTCACGGCTCGGGGACCGCTTGTGCTGTCGACGACGCTGATGCTCTCCGGCACGAACGGCACGGCCATTTCGATGACGATGATGGCCGGGCTCCTCATCGCGCTCGCCGCGATCGCGTGGGTCTTCCGCCGCGGGTTGCAGCCTGCCACGCGGCGCGTGGCCCCGACCTGGACATGCGGGATGAGCCCCACGGCACGGTTTGACTATACGGCGACCGCGTTTGCCAAGCCGCTCCGGCTCGTGTTCGCGGCGCTCTACCACCCCCGCCGCGAGGTCACTCGCGAGACTGCCGGAACGCCGTACGTCGTCCAACGCATCCACTACGCCGGAGAGATCGTGGACCTCGCCGAGACGCACATCTACCACCGAGTCGAGCGGGAGATCTCGGCGCTCGCGCAGGCCATTCGCGCCCGCAGTACCGGCCGCATCCACGGGTACATCGGGTTTGTGCTCGCAGCTCTTTTCGTGGCGCTGCTGCTATTCGGCGTGGGCCGAAGATGACCGGCGAGAGACCGCTCGAGCTCGTGCTGCTCGAGATGACCCTCCTCGTGCTGCTGGGGCCGCTCGTCACGGGCACCATCCAGAAAATCAAGGCCCGGCTCCAGTGCCGGCAGGGAGCCGGGATCCTTCAGCCGTACCGCGACCTCACCAAGCTGCTCCGCAAGGGCACGGTGCAGGCGGACACGGCCTCGGGCTTCTTCCGGTCGATTCCGGTGCTGGTACTCGCTGCCACGGTGGCCGCGGGCGCCCTCGTCCCAGTCGTCCGGGCTGGGCCGCCGGCCTTCCCGTTGGGCGACGCGTTGATGCTCCTCGGGCTGCTTGCGCTGGCCCGCTTCCTCACGGCGGTTGGTGCGCTCGACGCCGGCGGCGCGTTCGGCGGCATGGGAGCCTCGCGGGAGATGACGATCGCGCCGCTCGTCGAGCCGGTCTTGATGATGGTGGTGTTCTCAACCGCGATAGCCGCCGGGACGACGGAGCTTGGTGCCCTCGCCGCGCACCGCGGAACGTCCTGGTTCCTCGCTTGGCGTGCAGCGGACTTTCTCGGCTTTGCGGCCATGCTCGTGCTGCTGCCTGCGGAAACGGGCCGCATCCCCGTCGACAACCCGGACACTCACCTCGAGCTCACGATGCTCCACGAGGGCATGTTGCTCGAGCACTCCGGGCCGGGACTCGGCTGCATGGTGCTCGCATCGCACACACGCCAGATCGTGACGCTTGCCCACGTGTCGGCCCTCTTCTTCCCGGTCGGACCGACTGGCGGCGCGGGTGCTGCGGGCCTCCTCCTTGGAGCCGGCGCGTTCGCGGCGAAGATCTTCGTGCTCGCGATCTACCTCGCGCTCGTCGAATCGTCCTACGCCAAGCTCCGGCTCTTCCGGGTGCCGCAGTACCTCGGCGTCGGCTTCGTGTGCGCCCTCGTGGCGCTTGCGCTGAGGATTCTGTGAGCCCTGTGAGTTCTGAAACGGTCCACATGCTGATCGACGACCTCGGCGCGCTGCTGCTGTTCACGATGATCCTCATCGTCGCGGCAGGTCAGATCTATCGCGCCATCTACGCCGTGGCCGCCCAGTCGCTCCTCATCGCCATTGCGTCCGCGGTTCTGGCGACGGCGACACGGAACAAGGACCTCTGGGTGATCGCCGGCGTCACGCTGGCCGTCAAGGCCACCCTGCTCCCGTGGGTGCTGCACCGGGTCGTCCAGCGCATGAACGTCCGGCGCGAGGTGGAGCCGGTGATCCCTATTGCCGCGACGCTCGCCCTTGCGGTGGTGATTGTTGTGGTGTCCTTCCAACTGAGTGCCTCGCTCGGCCCCGTCCGCCAGGCGATCACCGGTAACGCGCTCCCGGTCGGCATCGCCCTCACCCTGACCGGCGTGCTGGTCATGGCGACTCGAAAGACGGCGCTGACCCAGATGGTGGGCCTCTTCGCGTCAGAGAACGGCATTTTCTTCACGGCGATGTCGGTGACCGCGGGCATGCCGCTCATCATCGAAATCGGCGTGATCCTCGACGTCATCCTCGCCGCGCACCGCGGAACGTCCTGGTTCCTCGCTTGGCGTGCAGCGGACTTTCTCGGCTTTGCGGCCATGCTCGTG
>JADGPN010000558.1 GCA_017882465.1 Solirubrobacteraceae bacterium | reverse complement strand
AGCGCCGCCGCGATGTAGGGCACCGCAGGTCAGCATTCGACAGCGCTGATCGGGCCCCGAGGGCCACGGTAGAGTGTTCATTGCTCTTGACGCGTGGCAGGTTGTGGCGTTCCACCGGTCGGGCGGCGAAACCCGAGCACGGCTACGAGGACGACGAGGATCATTCCGGCAACCAGTTCGATGATGTGCTCCCGTCGCGGGCCTTCGGCTTCGGGGACAGTCGACCAGCACCAGTCTCGGGCTGTGAGGATGTGCAAGCAGTCGGGAGCCTGCCCACCCGCAGGCTCCCGACAACATGCCGCTAGGTTTGCGCTGTCTTTTCCTCGCCGAAGACGATCAGGCCGTGCAGGACGTAAATGCACAGCGCGAAGATCCCCAACGACCACCATGGGTGCGCTCCGCCGATCGACAGCAGCGACTCCAGCGCGCCAATGCTGGCGGCGATGATCCCGATCACGCGGCCGTAGGTTCCGCCGGTGAACAGCGAGAACCCGGCGGTGAGCTGGATGACGCCGACGATGATCGTGATCCATCCCCAGGTGTGGAGGCTCGAGAACACGTACTGCGTGTTGTCGAAGAAATGAGCATTGCTCACCGCGGCGATGCCGTAGATGATGTTGAGCGTCCCTGCGATCAGCAATAGAACCGCGACGAATACGGCCCGGCCTACACCTTTCATATGCGTTTCCTTTCTCCCCGGCCGCCGTCTCCACGGCCATCTGGTTGGCTTGAGGGGGTTCGCCGCCCTCGAGCTGGCTCCTCCCTCCTCAGGAATCGGTGCAACCCAGAGCGCCATCCGACAGAGTGCTGCATCGGGCTAGATCCAGCACTTTGCCGGCACCTGTTCGAGACACGGGTCGCTGCTGCATTTCGCTGGCGGAGCGGCAGTCCACGAGCACGCCGACCGCGTGCCTGCTTCTGGGGAAAATCGCTATTCCAGGGCGGGTCGGCGGCAGAGCGCCGCTTCGCGAGGTGAGCGACTGCGACCGTGGCCAACCGCTTGCCGACTCGGCGCCACGCAGCAAGCACGGCGTTAGCTCAGATCTGGCTAATCAGCAAGCGCTTGAGACCATGAAGCAGAAGTGTTCGATGCGCCGATCCGGCTGCCGGATTGGAACGAACCCAGCGATCTCGCGGCCCGGCTGCATCGCTACCGCAAGCAGAGGAAAGCGGCCACGACGCCCGCGTGGCCGGTGCAGGCGTCGAGGAGTAGCCCCCGTGCGTCGACGTGGTCGGCGACGCGTCGGCGCTCCCGCGCCGTGGCCGCTGCTGTCCGAAGCAGCAGCCTGAGGGCCGAGCGTCTGGTGGCCGCTTCAGCGGACGTCCTGTGTCAACCCCCTAGGGATGAGGGCCGGCAACCGGGGCGGGGGCGGAGCCCGGATGTGGACCGGGGGCACATCCCCCGGACCCCTGGCGACCCCCTCACGCAGATGGCGCGCTGCGCAAACGGCAAGAGTGAGAGCCCGCCCGGCGGCTCGGCCGGCGCAAAACGGCACGCGCCGGCCGCCCCAGCGCCGCCGTGCGGCTGAGACAGTCAACGTCAAATGTCAGCTGATGGTCGGCGCCGTTTCTTGGGAGAGCGAGCGCCCGAGTGCAAGGAGTTACTGTGTGGCGGTCACCTCTTGCTGTCGGGGGTTCGCGGTGGCGGCGAAGGCGCCGGCGACCATGCGCTGGGTGGCGGCGTGGTCGAGTACGGGCCCTGACACGGTCGGGATGGTGACGGTGATGTGCTGTTGCAGGGCGCGGTGGCGGGCCGGGTCATACGGCGCTCGGTCTTGCCAGCAATGCCATAGGACGCGGCACCAGGCGCGTCCGAGGGTGCGGATCGCACGGGGATGGTCGTGTCCGCGGGCGCGGGCGGTGGCGTAGAGGTCTTGGGCCCAGGGGTTGTGGTGGCGGGTGCTATCCGCGAGCGTGCCGACCGCCCCGCGTAGGCGCTTGTTGCAGGCCCAGCGGAAGGTGGCGGCTTTGTATTTGCCGGACTCCTTGGCGACGGCGGCTTGGCCGGCGTCGGCGGCGAGCGTGTCGCGGGTCGGGTAGCGCGCGCGGCAGTCGCCGATCTCCGCCAACAGCTCCGCGGCGCAGATCACGCTGCGGGGCTTCTTGAACAGCGACAGGTAGATCGCGCCGTCGGGGTGCTCGCGGATGGCGGTCGCGATCTGGCGCTCCAACTGCTTGGTCTGCTCGTTGATCGTCTTGATCGTCGCGACCAAGCTCAGCACCAACTGGCGGCGGGTGGCCAGCTCGAGCTCGCCGACGCGGGCCGCGGGCGCACGGCGGAGCTTGGCGAGCAGTTGCGCGGGCGTCTGGCGGCCGGTGTAGTGCTCCCGGGCCAGGAACCCCTCAAGGCGCGCTTCGCCCAGACCGCGGGCTTCCGTGGGGCTGGGGTAGCGCTCCAGGAACACGAGCGAGATCCGGCTATGCAGATCTCTGAACAGCCCCAACGGTCCGGGCCAGAACCGCTCAAGCTCCGCGCGCAGCTGGTTGCAAAGCGCGGTCCTGGTGCCGACGAGATCCTCCCGCGCCCGGGTCAGCGCTCTGAGCGCCTTGGTCTGATCGCTGTCGGGCTCAAGCACCCGGAAGCGGTGGTGATCGGTGCGCGCCAGCTCGCACAGCACGAACGCGTCAAACCGATCGGACTTCCCGCCCGAGGCCCTGAACCGATCGCGGGTGGCCGCGACCTGGTTGGGGTGCAGCGCCAGGATCCGCAGCCCGGCGTCCAGCAGCCGCTCGACCAGCAACCCGTCCGGGCGCTCGATCGCGACCAGCTCCACCTCCAGGCGCACCAACGCCAAGCACAAGGACCGCACACCCTGCTCGTCGTGCGCGAACGTCGCCGACAGCAACCGCTCTCCCGCCGCGTCCGCGACGAGCACGTCGTGCTTCTCCGACGCCCAATCAACGCCGGCGTAATTACTCATCTCTCGTACTTCCTTTTCGGTCAGGTCTTCACAGCGCCTCGACCAGGAGGTACCTTTGCGGATGCCTATAGACAGGCCCTCAAAGTGGGGCTACGTCCTGTTGCCGCTTGCGGCACCTCACCGCCCGCCGAGAGGGGCTGGTCCGCTAATGGCCCTCCACACAGGGGGGCAGGCAAAGCGAAGCCCTCTCCCGGCGGCGGTCGAGGCAACAACCAGCTTAGGATGACCTATAGGCATTGCGGTGGTCTCGCTGGCCAAGCGAAGACCACAGCTTTGACCCGCAGCACTGCTTGCGGGCGTCCACGCATCAGGCGGGCCAGCAAGCGGACTAGGCTCGGGATCGTC
>JADGPN010000129.1 GCA_017882465.1 Solirubrobacteraceae bacterium | reverse complement strand
CCGCGGCCCGACCGAGACCGCGCCGCGCCCCGCGAGCAGATCCCGAAGGTCGGCGCCGACCAGCTCGCGGCGCCAGCCGCCGAGGGTGCGAACTGGGGGCTCGGGGGCGCCGCGACGGGCCGCGGCGACGATCAGGTCGAGCTCGGAGCGCGAGGCGATCAGCTCGTAGGCCAGGCCGGCCTCCAGCGCTCGAGCGCGCAGCAGCGCCTCGGCGAGGGCGATCAGGGGCGCGTCTCCCGGCTCCGACACGCCGCGCCGCTCGTCACGCGGGATCGGTGGGTCCTCGAGGCCGCGGGAGATCGCGGCGACGATCGCCTCACCGCGGCGCTTGATCCCCGAGGGGTGGATGCCGCGGATGTGCTCCAGGCCTTGCAGATTGGCCGGGCGCCGCTTGGCCACCTCGACCAGCGCCGGGTCGGCGAGCACGGAGCCGACGGGACGATCCTCGCTGGACGCCGTGCGCTCGCGCCAGGCCGCGAGCTCCTTGACGATCGCCCGCGAGCGGGCGTCGAGCTGGCCGACACGGGGCAGGCGCTCCCACGCCGTCTCTGGGTCGCGCTCGTCGGTCGCCGACTCCAGGCGCCGGCATTCCTCGCGCGCCCACTCCAGCCGGCTGCTCGCCCGCAGGCGTCGCTGGATCTCGTCGGCGAGCTCCAGCAGGTGGGCGACGTCCTCGGCGGCGTAGCTGAGCTGCTCGGCGGTCAGCGGCCGGACGTCCCAGCGCGTGTAGCTGGCGGTCTTGCCGACGCGGCGGCCCAGCATCGAGCCGAGCAGGTTCCCGTAGCCCGACTGCGCGCTGGCCCCGGCAAAGCCCGCCGCGGTCTGAGTGTCGAAGATGTTCGTCAGCTCGGTCTTCCAGGCGCGGCGCAGGATCGCCACGTCCTGGCGCCCGGCGTGGAGCACGATCTCGACCTCGGGATCGGCGAGCACAGCGGCCAGCGGCTCGATGTCGGCGTCGCCGCGAACCGAGTCGATCAGGATGATCCGGATCCCGTCCTCCGCCTCCGGGTCCGCCACGGCGACCTGGACCAGGCACAACAGCGCGCGGTAGCGACCCTCGGACATGAACTCGGTGTCGATCCCGAGTCGTCCCGCGGCGCGTGCGGCGGCGGCCACCTCGGCCGCCTCGGCGCTGCCCGCGAGCGTGGGCGGGATCGGGTTATCCACGATCCACCCTGGCCCTACGCCTATGAACAGCCATCTGCCCCCCGTGGTTCCGACGCCCTCGGTCCGGGCCCAATCCTATTCAACTTGGTGGCAATGTCGCCATTCCGCAATCGGACCAGATCCGGGCCCGCTGGGCGGCGGCAGTTAAACCAACCGCGCTGGTAGGATTTATCGCGTGATCTTCTCCTCGAAGGCGGAATACGGAGTACGGCTGATGGTCGAACTCGGTCGCCAGTCCCCCGAGCACCCCACGAGCCTCAAGGCGATCGCCGAGGCCGAGGGGCTGCCGCTCGCATACCTCGAGCAGGTGGTGGCGAGGCTGCGCAAGGCCGGCCTGGTGATGAGCGCCCGGGGCGCCCGCGGCGGCTATTGGCTCTCGCGCCCGGCGGAGCAGATCGCGATGGACGAGGTGGTTCAGGCGCTCGAGGGCTCGATTGCGCCGATGGAGTGCTTCGTCAACGATCACACCGAGCGGGTGCTGTGCTCCCACGAGCCCGATGCCGGGCGCGGTTGCGCGACCAAGCTCCTGTGGACTCGGGTCCAGGGAGGCATCATCCGCTCGCTCCAGACAACGACGCTCGCCGAGCTGGTCGAATTCTCCCATCGCGGCGAGTCGACCCCGGCGGCGGCCTGATCGCACCGCGCGAGTGGACCCTCAACCAACCGAAAGCTGAGATGGCAGAGCTAGAGATCCGAAACCTCCACGTCCGAGCAGGCGAGAAGGAAATCCTGCGCGGCCTCGACCTGACCGTGGGCAGCGGCCAGATCCATGCCCTGATGGGCCCCAACGGATCCGGCAAGTCAACGCTGGCCAACGTCATCATGGGACATCCCAACCTCGAGGTCACCGAGGGCCAGATCCTTCTCGACGGGCAGGAGATCACGGGGGCGGATCCCGACGAGCGCTCGCGCCTGGGGCTGTTTCTGGCCTTCCAGTACCCGATCTCGGTCCCCGGCGTGACGGTGACCAAGTATCTGCGCACCGTCCTCAACGCCCATCGCGAGTCTCGGGGCGAGGAGCCGATCCCGCTGAAGGAGTTCCGGCAGACGGTCGAAGCGGCGATGAAGCTGACCGACGTACCCAGGGACTTCTCCAGCCGCTACCTCAACGAGGGGTTCTCCGGGGGCGAGAAGAAGCGGATGGAGATCCTCCAGCTGGCGCTCCAGAAGCCCAATCTGGCGATCCTCGACGAGACCGACTCCGGACTCGACATCGACGCGCTGCGGGTCGTCGCCAACGGGGTCAACGCGGTCGCGGGCCCGGACATGGGCGTGCTCATCATCACCCACTATCAGCGGATCCTGCACCTCGTGCAGCCGAGCCACGTGCACGTGATGTACCAGGGCAGGATCGTCAAGCAGGGTGGCACGGAGCTGGTCGAGCAGCTCGAGCGCGTGGGCTACGGCTGGATCCGCGAGGAGTTCGACGAGGCGGCACCGGAGGCGGCGTGACGGCCACGGAAGCCACCGCCTTACTGGCCGAGCTGGCGGCCGAGTTCCCGGTCCTGCAGCGTGAGGTCGCGGGGCGACCGCTGGTGTACCTGGACTCGAGCGCCACCTCGCAGACCCCGCAGCCGGTGATCGACGCGCTGACTCGGTACTACACCGAGTCGCGGGCCAGCATCCATCGCGGCGTCTATCCGCTCGCGGTCGAGGCGACCGACCTCTTCGAGGGGGCGCGACGCCGCATCGCAGAGTGGCTGGGCTCCACGCCGGAGGAGACGATCTTCGCCGCCAACGCCACCGCGGCGATCAATCTGGTCGCCTACTCGTGGGGCCGGACCAACGTCCGAAGGGGCGATCTCGTGGTGCTGACCGAGATGGAGCACCACTCGAACATCGTCCCCTGGCAGCTGCTGTGCCAGGAGCGCGAGGCCGAGCTCGCGTACGTCCGGGTCACCGACGAGGGCATGCTCGATCTCGAAGCTCTCGACTCGCTGCTGGAGCGCGGTCCGCGCCTGGTCGCCGTCGCGCACATCTCCAACGTGCTCGGCACGGTCAACCCCGTGGCTGAGATCGCCCGGCGGGCTCACGCCGCCGGCGCGCTGGTGCTCGTCGACGGCACTCAGGCGGTGCCGCAGATCCCGGTCGACCTGCGTGAGGTCGACGCCGACTTCTACGCCTGGACGGGGCACAAGGCCTACGGCCCGACCGGAATCGGCGTCCTGCATGGTCGCCGCGAGCTACTCGAGGAGATGCCGCCGTTCATCAGCGGTGGGCACATGATTCGCACCGTCGGCGACGACGAGTCGACCTGGACCGACCTGCCGTGGAAGTTCGAGGCCGGCACCTCGCAGATCGCCGAGGCGATCGGGCTCGGAGCGGCCGTGGACTGGATCCGCGCGGTCGGGATCGAGCGGATCCGGACCCACGAGGAGGGGCTCGTGGCGGAGACCCTGAGCCGCCTGGCGGCCATCCCCGGGCTCTCGGTCCAGGGCCCCGCGCGGGCGCAGGACCGCGGCTCGCTGGTGTCGTTCACGCTCGGCGGCGCTCATCCTCACGACATCGGTGAGATCCTCGGCCGCGAGGGGGTGTGCGTGCGCGCCGGGCACCACTGCGCTCAGCCGCTGATGCGCAGGATCGGGACGAACGCCACCACGCGGGCGTCGTTCGCGGTCCACAACTCACTGGCGGATGTCGACCGGCTGATCGAGGGTTTGGAAGACGTCCGGCGGGTACTGCAGCTCTAGCCCCTGGAAGCTCAGCGCTACTGTCAGAACCATGGACGAGCTCTACCGCGAATACATCCTCGAGCACTACAAGCGGCCGCATAACTGGGGCGAGCTCGATCACGTCGACCTCGAGTTCCACGACCTGAACCCGCTGTGCGGCGATGAGCTCACGGTGCAGCTCAAGGTGGACGACGAGGGCCGCATCGAGGACGTCCGCTTCTCGGGTCACGGCTGTGCGATCTCGCAGGCCGCCGCCTCGATGGCCTCCGACGAGGTCAAGGGGATGCAGGTCGACGAGCTGATGAAACTCGACCGCTCGTTCATCCTCGAGCTGCTCGGGATCGACATCTCGGCGACGCGGATGAAGTGCGCGCTGCTGTCGCTCAAGGTGCTCAAGGGTGCCACCCTCGGCCACAACGCCGGCTGGGAGCTCGAGCCGGCCGACGGCAACGGGAGCGGCGACCACTAATCGCTCGACCGCTCAGGCGGCTCTAGCCGTTCAGGCGGCTCTACTCGATCGTGGCCCCGCCGGCGGCGTCGAGCGCCTCGCTCGGAGCGATGCGTCGCAGAACGCGCCCCTGGAGGTCGCGCAGCTGGATGGTGATCTTGCCCGTGTGGGGGTCGGTGAAGAAGGCGATCTGGCGGCCGTCGGCTTGCAGCCGGTCGTAGGCCTGAGCGGCCGCGCCGATCGCGTCGTGGACCTCTGGCGGCAGCAGCGACTGGATCGTGTCGACCCTCACCGAGTCCTTGGGCGCCACCACAACTGGAGCGGTCTGCTCGTGCAAATCGGTTTCGCCTACGGTCAGCCCGGCTTGGGTCCCGGCCCGTTCGACGGAAGTGACGTCGAAGCTCATGGTGTGTGCATTTCCTCTCTGGGAGGCGGCGCCCCCTGCCAGGGCCGCCGCACGGATCAGGCTTTCAGTCGTGCTGCGTGGCTTCTAGCCGCCGTAATCGATCGCACACGGGAAAAACTTGAGCCTGGGCAATATGTTCAATCCTCTGTTTACGGGAATATCCGTCCCTCAGGCGCCGGCGGCCGGTGCGCCGCTGCTCAGCAGCGCGCACGCAGCCGCTGGCAGGAGATCGGCGAGATCCTCGGCGTCATCCAAAGCGCGTGTGCCTAGATCCACGGCCAGCTCAAGCGCCGGCTCGGCGAGCAGCTCGACTGGCGACTGTCTGCTCTGTGAGCGTCTGGGTCGCGGCGTCGAAGTCGATCTTGCGCTCGCTCGGCGTGACGGTCACCGCATTGCCGTACTGGCTGATGAAGATCAGGCTGTCGCATCCCCCGTGACATCGGCGGCGAAGGCGCTGAAGCCGCGGCCGGCGGCTACCGCGTTGGACGGTTGACCCCAGTCCGGCGTTGTATGATGATCGGAGTAAATCCGATCAATCCGCTAGGACTTAGGGCTCGTGCCGCAGATCATCGAAGTTTGCCCCGTCAACGACCTCCCGCCGGGCGCGATGCGCCTGGTCGAATGGGAGGATCTCGAGATCGGCGTGTTCAACTGCGCGGGCAACGTCTACGCGATCGAGGACCGCTGCTCGCATGACGACGGCCCGCTCGTGGAGGGCGAGCTCGATCAGGAGACGTGCACGGTCGAGTGCCCGCGCCACGGCTCGCGCTTTGACCTGCGGACCGGCAAGCCGGTGACGCTGCCGGCCTACGTAGCTGTGGAGACTTTCCCGGTCATCATCGAGGACCTGACGATCAAGCTGGAGGTGGAGTAGTGGCTATTCCCGAGACCCGCACCATGACCGAGAACGAAGAGATCGCGGGCATCAACGCGAACTACGAGGAGCGCTACGGCTTCCACGACGCCGAGCACTATCTGTACAAGGCGCCCAAGGGGCTCACCCGCCAGACGGTCGAGATGATCTCCGACTTCAAGTCCGAGCCGCAGTGGATGCGCGAGTTCCGGCTCAAGGCGCTCGACCACTTCCTGGCCCGCAAGCAGCCCACCTGGGGCTCTCCGATGTTGGCCGAGGTCGACTACGACAACATCCGCTACTTCGTCCGCGCGTCCGAGACGCCCAGCCGCTCGTGGGACGACGTGCCCGAGGACGTCAAGAGGACCTTCGACCGGCTCGGGATCCCCGAGGCCGAGCGTAAGTTCCTGTCCGGCGTCGGCGCCCAGTACGAGTCGGAGGTCGTCTATCACCAGGTCCACAAGGACCTCGAGGCCCAGGGCGTGATCTTCACCGATATGGACACCGCGCTGCGCGAGCACGAGGACATCGTCCGCGAGTACTTCGCCACGATCATCCCGTCCAACGACAACAAGCTCGCGGCGCTGAACTCGGCCGTTTGGTCGGGCGGGTCGTTCGTGCACGTGCCCGAGGGCGTGCACGTCGAGATGCCGCTGCAGGCCTACTTCCGCATCAACACCGAGAACATGGGCCAGTTCGAGCGGACCCTGATCATCGCCGAGCCCGGTTCGTACGTGCACTACGTGGAGGGATGCACCGCTCCGACCTACAGCTCGGACTCGCTGCATTCGGCAGTGGTCGAGCTGATCGCCAAGCCCGGCGCGCGGATTCGCTACACGACGGTGCAGAACTGGTCTACCAACGTGTTCAACCTCGTCACCAAGCGCGCGGTGGCGCACGAGGACGCGACGGTCGAGTGGGTCGACTGCAACCTCGGCTCAAAACTGACCATGAAGTACCCGAGCATCTACCTGCTCGGCGAGCGCGCCCACGGAGAGGTGCTGTCGATCGCCTTCGCCGGGGCGGGGCAGCACCAGGATGCCGGCGCCAAGATCGTCCATGCCGCCCCCAACACGACCTCGAACATCTTCGCCAAGTCGATCTCAAAGGACGGCGGACGCGGCTCCTACCGGGGCCTGCTCGAGGTGGCCAAGGGCGCTCACGGATCCAAGTCGAAGGTGGTGTGCGACGCGCTGCTGCTCGATGACCACTCGCGGTCCGATACCTATCCGACGATCCGGATCGGCGAGGACGACGTCAACGTCGGCCACGAGGCGACCGTGTCCCGGGTGGGTGAGGACCAGCTCTTCTACCTGATGTCGCACGGCATCCCGGAGGAGGAGGCGTCGAAGCTGATCGTGAACGGCTTCATCGAGCCGATCACCAAGGAGCTGCCGATGGAGTACGCGGTGGAGATGAATCGGCTGATCGAACTGCAGATGGAGGGCTCGATTGGCTAGCGGCCGGATGACCGCGGAGCCCGAGTTCCTGGCGGCGCGCCGAGAGCGCGCCGCTGCGCTGAGCACAACACTCGCGCTGCCGCAGTTCAAGGGTAAGACGGGCTGGGAGTTCACCGACCTGTCCGGTCTTGACCTGGATGCGTTCGCGCCCGCGACTGCGGCCTCGGAAGAGGCGGATCCGGCGCGGCTGTTCGCGCCGGCGGCGGCCGTCGAGCTGCGGCAACTCGACGCCGGCGAGGCCTCCGTCTCCGGCGAGTTCCCGGAGGGGGTGATCGTCTGCTCGCTGGAGCAGGCCGCCCGGGATCACGCCGAGCTGGTCGAGCGCCACCTCGGCACGGTGATCTCGACCGATGACGTGTTCGTGGCCCGCAACGAGGCCGGCTTTCGCGGCGGGGCGTTCGTCTACGTCCCGCGCGGAGTCGCGCTCGAGCGCCCGATCCTGCTGACCGCGATCCAGAGCGTGAGCGGAAGCGAGCTGCACCGGCGCACCCTGATCGTGATCGAGGAGGGCGCCGAGGCCGAGGTCTGGGAGCAGTACCTCTCGGCCTCCGCGGACGTCGAGGGGCTGTTCAACACGGTCGCCGAGCTAGTCGTCTCAGACAACGCCCGGCTGCGCTTCGTCGCCGGCCAGGACCTGTCCGAGAAGAGCTGGATCTTCGGCGCCCAGCGCGCCGAGGTCGGGCGTGACGGCCGGCTCGACTGGGTCGCCCTCGGGTTCGGTTCCGCCCGCGGGCGCGTGCGCATGGACACGCGCCTGGGCGGTGAGGGCGCTGACGCCCGGGTCACCGGCGCCTACGCCAGCCACGCCCGCCAGCACATTGACTTCGACACCACCCAGGAGCACGCGGCAGCCAACACGACGTCTGATCTCGCCTTCCGCGGCGTGCTGCAGGGACGCTCCAGCGCCGTCTGGCGGGGCAACATCATCGTCGACCCCGGAGCCCAGAAGACGGATGCGTTCCAGGAGTCGCGCAACCTGCTCCTCTCCAAGCGCGCCCACGCCGACGCGATCCCCGGCCTCGAGATTCAGGCTAACGACGTCCGCTGCACCCACGCGGCGGCGATCGCCCAGGTCGACCCCGAGCAGCTGTTCTACCTCCGCTCGCACGGGCTCGGCGAAGCCGCCGCCAAGCGGTTGGTGATCGAGGGCTTCCTGGCCGCGCTGGTCCAGCGATTCGAGGAGGGCCCGGTCCGCGAGCTGCTCGGCGACGCGCTCGAAAGGCGCCTGAACGCGGTGCTGGGGTAGCCGTCAGGTCCGGGCGGGCTCGGTGCGCCGACCCGCCGGGATGAGGGGAAAACGGCGGCCGGGAATGGAGTGGAGGACCTTCCCGGACGGTGCGGCGGGCCTCTGGCCGCGGCGCGTTCCCCGATCGCGCTTCGATTCCCCAGCTTGAGGCCGATTCCCCCAGGCCTCGCGCGAGCATCCTCGAACGATCGGCTGGCTGCGCACCGTCGCGCTCGCGATGGGCGGCTCGAATCAGAGCCTGTTCCTGATCGGGTCGATCGTCGAGGCCGTGATCGCGATGGCCCGGGGACTGAAGGTCGGGGTGTTCGCCGAGGGCGTCGAGACACGGGAGCAGGCCGAGCGGTTGGTTCGCATGGGCTGCACGCGCTGCCAGGGCTTCCTGTTCTCACGGCGGGTACATGCTCGCGAGATCGACGTGATGCTCACCGGAGCCTGCGAGGAGTGGTGGCCCCAGCCGGCGAAGCTCGTGGCCGGCCCGCGCGGCTGAGGAGACTCCCGCGCCACCGGGCTCGGGCGCACTACGATGGGCGCGATGGCTCGCGCCACGTCGCCGCTGATCGCACTGGGCTACGGCAAGTTCGTCCGCGCGGACCGCGTCTATGCGCTCGTGCCGCTGGAGGGTCACGCCCGCGGCGACGGACGTCGCACGCTCGTGCACGTCGAGGGAATCGACGAGCCGATCGTGGCCTCGAGGTCCGAGGGGGCGATCGCGGAGGACCTGGCCGCGGCTCTGGGCCAGGATTCACCGCGGGGGAGGCGGTCCAGCGGCGCGCCGGACGGACCGGAGCCCCTGTTCTGAGGCGCGGCGCCGGGCCACGCAACGGCTGAGAACGAATACATGGTGCGCCCGTGAACCTCTTCTCCCGTCAGCTCACAGCGCCAAAAGACACTTGTGAAGCCTTCTGCCCATCGGGGGTGGCGTCGCCACCGCCCGCGAGCCGGGCGTCGCTGACGCCGTGATCGACGCCGTGGACCAGAACCCCCGCGGGTCGGAGCGCAGGCAGTTGCAGGCGCTGCTCGGGCTGTGGGACGCCCCAGCACTGGCCTCGCCGCGCGCCTGGCCGGCTGAGCGCCGGCCGTTCGCAGCGCGCCGAGGCCAGGCACCTCCGCGGGCGGCAACTTGCGTCGCCGTGGGCCGGTAGCGCTATGGTGGGCCGGGTGAGGGTGCCGAGCTCGAGGCACAAGCAGCGTCGGCCCCGCAGACGGGGGCGTCTGAGCCGCCGAGGGGTATCCGCCCGTCGCAGACGGACACCGGTGCTGCTGCCCGCGACGCTACTCGTGCTGCTGGCCGCGCTGGCCGCGGTGGCGATCGCCGCCTGGCCCGGCGGCCCGCGCGTCAATCCCCGCTCCCATCTCCGGCCGGCGGCCCGCGTGGCGGCGGAGACGCACCCGCCGCCCGCGGCTCGCTCGCCGCGCCCGCATGCCGGTTCCGCGGGCTCGGCGGCCGCGCTGGCGAGCCGACAGAACAGGGCCATCAACGCCGTCCTGCGCTACACGAGCTACATCGCCCGCGGCACCGGCCGGCGGCCCGACGTGGCGCTGACCTTCGACGACGGTCCCAGCCCGTACACCCCGTCGATCCTGCGCATCCTGATCCGGATGCATGTGCCGGCGACGTTCTTCGTCGTCGGCCAGCAGCTGAACGATTTCGCGAGCGGGGTGCGCAGCGAGCTCCGGCACGGCTTCGACGTCAGCGACCACACCGAGAACCACGCCTGGTTGATCCGTCTGAGCCCGTCCGGCCAGTATGGGCAGATCGACGACGCCGCGAAGCGGCTGCAGAACCTCGGCGACCCATTTCCACGCCTGCTCAGACCCCCCTACGGCGCCTTCAACAGCACGACGGTCAAGACCCTGGCGCGAGTGAAGATGCTCATGGTCCTGTGGTCGGTCGACCCCGGGGATTGGCGGCGCCCCGGCGTCGGGGCGATTGAATCCAATGTGCTCAAGAACGCCCGCTCCGGCTCGATCGTCCTGCTCCATGACGGGGGCGGGTACCGCGACCAGACCGTGAAGGCGCTGCCGGCGATCATCGACGGCCTTCGCCGCCGCCACTATCGGCTCGTCACCGTCCCCCAGATGCTGATCGACGACCCGCCGCCTCGCCACCAAGGACTGCCCCACCTGGGCGCCGGATAGGGCCACCTCGGGCGCTTGTCCGCCCAGCGATGCGGTGAGATACTCGCCGGAGAGCACATCCGCGTCTTCTGCCGGAGGTGGTACATGTCCGAGTCGGCCCACATCCTCGTCGTCGCCCATCAGACCGCGGCGACGCCCGTGCTCCTCGCCGCGGTGGGCGAGCGCGCTCGTCGCGACCCAGCCACGTTCCATCTCGTCGTCCCGGGGAGCGCCCACGGCATGCATAAGGTCGTCGACCCCGAGGACTCGGGTGACGACGAGGCCGGCCGCGTGCTCGCCGAGGCCCTGCCGAAGCTCTCGAAGGCCGCCGGCCAACCGGTCACCGGCAGCGTCGGCGATGGGGAGCCGCTGATGGCGATCCAAGATGCGGTCAATCTCGGCCAATACGACGAGATCATCATCTCGACGCTGCCGCGGCGGGTGTCGCGGTGGCTGAAGCTCGATCTGGTCTCCAAGACCCGCGCCCTCGGGCTCCCGGTCATGCATGTGGAGGCGACAACGGCGGAGAGTCCGGCCGGCGTCGCATAGTGTCGTGAGTTGGAGGTCCGGTGGCACCGAGAGGGGTCACGGGTGGATGCTGGGCAAGGACGCAGGAGCCGACGCGCAGCA